>JAIOHV010000199.1 GCA_019912885.1 bacterium | reverse complement strand
GCACGACGCCGCCGCCCGCACCGACGGTACCGCTCCCGGTTTCGTCGCCTTCACCCGCTCCGACCGCAACGCCGAATCCGACGCCGTAAACGCCGCGGTGGTCGCAAACGAAGGGCGCGGCCCTGCTCGAAACGGGGCCGCGCCCGGGTTTACGCGGCGCTTGATGCCCAGATCGTCAGCATCCGCACTCGCCGTCATCCTCCATTTTGATTTTTTCCGTGTCGTCGCCGTCGAACTCCATGTTTTTCGCGACCTTGG
Source organism: bacterium (assembly GCA_019912885.1). Classification (NCBI taxonomy): domain Bacteria; species bacterium. The sequence continues at coordinate 28,894 of JAIOHV010000199.1, read as the reverse complement.
CGTTATAAACGACGCACATCTCGGTCCTCTGGTCCGGCGGCATCGTCTTGCCCATGACCCAGATTTCCGGCGCGTTGACCAGGTCGGACGGCAACGTCATTTCCGTGGCCTCTCCCTTGGTCCACTTTTTCCAGAAGCGATGACTCGCCTTGTCGTCGCCGCGGCCGATATGGATCTCAACCGCCTCGGCGGTGGTGTTTTTCGGGCACACCCGCAGCGACCAGCCGGTCTGTTCGGCCATCTCGCCCGGCGCGGGTGTCGCCTTGTCATCGCCGGCGGCATTCGTATTCGTCGCGCCGGCGACAAGGAAAAGCGTCGCCGCGAAAAACATCATCACAAACGAAACAACGATCGAATTTCGCATCTTGACCTCCTCGTCCGACCTCAGAAAATTTCAGGAGAAAAAAAGGTGCGTCGGACGTGGAGGTAGATTACCCGGCAAAACGGCTTTAGGGCGCGTGAATTCGCATTTCCGTAAGATCGACGCCGTGGGAAATCAAACGCTTTTCGACGCGGCAGGCCGGAGGAAGAACATCGTCGCGTGGGTCGTGAATGCCGCAAAACCCGGCCCGCGCGAAAAAAAACGGCGCGAGCCCACACGCTCGCGCCGTCGTCAATTGGCGCTTGTTCGGTTATCAATCTGGCTCGCGGGTCGTCACGAACCGGAGGTGTCTGGGTCCAATACAGACCGGACCATTGGCGGCGACGGAATTTTCTTTTTCTGGAAATCCCGCTTCGTATGCTCCTTTTCCATTTCATACATCGCGATCGCCAGCAGCGGGTCGCCGTCCCGCTCTTCCGTTCGCCCGCCACGGGGGGTTTCACCCATCAGCGCGAAAATTCGCCGTGTTTCCCGTTGAGTACGCTCAAATTCATCCATGACAGGCTCCTTTTTCCGCAATCGAATGCATTTCGATACGTTCAAGATACGTGGCATGGATGCGTAATTATGTATGATATCGCACAAAAATCCACGGTTGGCAGGCCTAAGCGCATAAATATCGCTCGCTATGCACATAAGCGATGGCGCATGCACGGGATTTTCGAAGGTCGATAAATGAAAGCGCCGTTGGCGCAAATCGCGACGAACGGCGCTATCGAACCCGATTCCGAACGGAAACGGATCAGGACGAGGGGCAGGCTTCCTTGAGCCGATCAAGGCCGAACGAGTCGGCAAAATCGGCGCAATCCTCGACGCCGGGAATCTCGATGTCCGCCTCGGCATCGAGAACAAGCTCGAAGTCTTTCAGCGAAAGATGCCAACCGAGCAATTCGTCGATACCCGGGCAATTTTTGGTCGTATTGGCGACCAGTCCCTCGACAAGGCACAGGCCGAACTTTTGAAACACGCCGGGCACGTCCGCGCCGTTGTCGACGTCCGCGGGGCGGTAGAGATTCTTGTAGCCGATGCCGATCGCCTTGGCATTGTTCAGCATGTCCACCAGGTGCGGGACGTTCGCGATGGACAGCTCGATCGATTCGCCCGGCGGGACCACGAATTGGCCGTTCTCGACGCGCTCGTCGGCGAACTGGATCGTCGTCGAATCGTCAAACGCCTCCGCCGCGGACGCCTCGCCCAAAAAGAGCTTGAACTCCGTCGGAACCGCCACATAATCGTCCGTCATGTTTTCGAATGAGAAATTGACGCCGACGCGCGTCACCTCGACGACGCTGCGGATCGCCTCGGTGATCTGGTTGTCGATGGCGACCGACAACACGCCGGGCTGCAGGATCTCAAGCGACGCTTCGCGCATCTTCTCCTCGACGTCGTCAAGGAAATCCAGAACGTCGTCGTTGTCGAAAAGGAAACTCATGCCGATATCGTCAAGCTCGTCCTCGACCGAGGCGGCCAGGCCGTCGAGCGTCACGTCGGTCGGGAAGATCGGCAACGCCAGCGGCAAAAGGGGGATAACGTTGCCCGTGAGCATGTCGCCGAGCACATTCGTGTCGCTGCACGACACGCCGAACGCAAAAACCGCGACGACCGCGGCCAGCATCAGGATCCGAATCCATCGCATCATAGTCCCTCCTGTCGAATTGGCGCGCGTCCTCGCCCGGGGCCGTACGCCGCTCAAAAGCCGGTCAACTCCAATGCAAACACCAATCGCCGTCAAGCGGCAAATCGACCTCGTGATCCGCGCCGGCGCGCCGGAGTCCTGTTGATGGACACGCCGCTCGATCTTGAGGATTGGCGCGCGCGCATCGATGCGGCATTGCGCGCGACGCTGCCTCGCCTGGGCATCCGCGTCGCGAGCGTCGAAAAGGGCGGCGCGTTTGGCACGGCGGCCATGGCGTGCCCCGTCGAGGAGCGCACGGGCGCGGACTGGGATCGCGAAACGGCTCGCGAAATCGGTGAGGCGCTCGCGGCCCGAATCGCCGAGCAGTTGATGGACGGCGACGCGCGCCCGGCCGGCGTGACGGTCGATCCGCGGCGCGTCACGCTCGAACACAAGGCGCCGCCCACGTTTGAAGCCGAGGTTATGGCGGTCCAGGTTCTGTATCGCTGGCGGGCGTGATTCGTTCGGACGCGCCGCGAAACGCGGACTTTCCCGCGATTATGGCGCGAAGGCCGCTCCGCGGCATCATCGGGCCAAGTATGTAATGTTATGGATTCAAACGGGACAATGTTCTATAATTTGACAAAGCCGAGAGACGACGAACAAATATTCGAGTCGATTAAAAAAATATCTTGACTTCTTCGCGTCCGCTAATCTACGGTTATTTTTGTGGCAACGAAGTGATTGGCGCTCCGATTTTTCGGATATTCGATTAAGGATATAAATGGAAGAAATGTCCATTTTTATAAGGACTTCGGGCTGTTGAGGGCGCATGAGCGATGCAGCCTTGAAGGTCCGTGGTGCAAAGGGGGACGATACCATGAAACGCCTGATTTTGATTGGTCGTTCAAAAAAGATTGTCGCGGATTATCGAAAGTTTTTCGTGGAATACGGTTACTCTGTGACGTTATTTCAGGGTGCCCTTCCATTGTCCGATCATCTCGGCGGGATCGTCGCGGACGCCTTTCTGGTTGACGGGTCGCTTCCGGAGGACGAGGTCGCGGAAACCGTCGGGAAGATCCGGTCGCTTGAGGAATGCCGGGAAACGCCGGTGGCCGTTCTGGATGCGCCGGGCGGCCGGACGCCGCCGCCCGGCGTCAACCGTCACGCGCCCGGGCCGGCTCATCCGCTCGAATTGTTGTCGCTTGTGGAGGAATTGATCCACCCGCCGCCCACCCCGTCGCCGACCGTGTCCCGCGAGTCCGATCGGCCGGTCGAGATCCGGTTGCGCCCGCCAGCCAAATTCCCGGCGGGTTCGGACGATCCGGCGTTCGTGCCCGAACCGGTCGCGGTACGTCCCGTCGCGTTCGGCAAGATGTTTTACAGGATCGCCCGCACGGATTCGCCCGGCGGCACCCTATGCCTGCGGCGCAACGACGATCGGCTCTGCGTCGAAATCCGCAAAGGCCGCGTCGTTCGCGTGGCCAGCAGTTTTATCGAGGCCGATGCGCTGGGCGCTTATCTGGTCAGCCGAGGCTTCATCACCGAACAGGAGCGTTACGACAGTTTCGAGCGTGCGAGATCCGGCCATCGGCGCCAGGGGGAAGAGCTTGTCGGAATGGGGGCGATAACCGCGCGCGACCTGCAGGACGCCCTGCGTCACCAGATTCTTCAGAAGTTGCTGCTGCCGTTTTCCCGTGTCTGGCGCGGGGCGACGATGGTCTTTCACGAAGGCGCGGCGCTCGATGAAGGGATCCGGATCAACGTTTCCGCGGGCGCACTGTTGCGCGACGCGGTCCTGAAAAGCCTCGATTCGCCGTCCATTCATCGCGCCCTGAAAAAACACGCCGGCGACGGCGGAACGATCCGGATCGACCACGGCGTCGAGGACGACGCGCGCATGCTCGAACTTACCTCGCTCAGCACGAAGGTGCTTGGGGAAATGAATGGCCGGCATGTCGCGGAAATTCTGGCGCAGCCCGGGGATAGCAATGTCGTCGCGCGCCTGGCTTTCCTCATCCTTCTGACCGATGCCGCGCGCATCGAGTCGCGTGCGGATCGCGCGGACGCGCCGGATGATTCTTCGCCGCGCGAGAAACCCGCGCCGCATTCCGCGGGTTCTCCGGCTGATTTCGGCCGGCTTGTCGAACAGGCGCATCTGGACGTCGATCAGAAGCGATATATGGCGGCCTGCGCCGGCGCACGTCTGGTCCTGGAGCTCGATCCGGGAAATCTCGTCGCTTTGGCCATTTTGGCCTTTTTACGCAACCGGTGCGCCGTGGAATGCGGCAACGAGTGCATCACGGAAGCTCGCCAGACCCTGCGGCGCGCGATCGCCGAACGTGAACCGTGCGCCGACGCGAGCTATTATCTTGGCTTGATGGAAAGCGAAGAAGGGCGGCGCGACCTGGCGCGCCGTCATTTCAAAACAGCGTTACGGATCGACCCGGACCACGAACGCGCCAGGCGGCAGTTGACCCTCGCGGAAATCCGCGATCGATCGAGTCGGCAAATGGGTTTTCGCGGATGAACCGGGCGTTGCGGCGGAATCGGGCCAAGTCAAGCGGGAGCGCTTGCGCAGGATCAATGGCGGACCGGCGAGCATTGAAAGATAATATCGCCGCCGGGCTTTTTCAGGCGGCGGCGCTTTGACCGAAAAATAAATGGGGACGGTGTGACATGAAACTAATCGTGTTGGTGGGTTCCTCGAACCGAATTCGGGAAACATATCCCGCTTATCTGAAAAACGCGGGATATCTGGTGAATTTATCGCGCGACGGCGCCGAACTCACCGAACATTTGCGGAATGTCGTTTACGACGGAATTCTGCTCGACGGCTATATGCCGCAGGACGAGATCGCCGCGATCGTCGATGCCATCCGGGCGGATGGCAATCATGAACACGCGCCGATCGCGATCGTGGCGCCGCGCCTGGATACGCGGCCGCCCCGCGGCGTCAATCTCGAATTGCCCGAGCCGCTCGATCCCGAGGCGCTTCTCGAAGCGGTCGAACGGATGATTCAATCTCCGCCGCCCAAATCGCCGGCCCGCCGAACGGAGCGGCGCGCGCCGGACGAGACGCACGAGGGTTCAACCGAGCCCGGCGGCAACGACGTAGACCGGCTGCGGCCGGTGGCCTTCGGCAAACTTTTTTACAAGGCGTCGGGCGAAACGTCACCCGGTGGCACGATCTGCATCCGGCGCGGCACGAGCCGACTTTGCATCGAAATCCGCCGGGGGCGCGTCCACCGGATGACCAGCGACTACATCGAGGGCGACACGCTCGGCTCCTACCTCGTCCGCCGGGGGGTCATCACCCGGCGCGAACGCGATGTCAGTCATGAACGGGCGCAGCGCGCGGGACGGAGGCAGGGCGAGGAACTCGTGGAGATGGGCGCCATCAGCCGGTACGATCTGCATGAGGCCCTGCGTCATCATATCCTCGAAAAGCTCCTGCTGCCGTTTTCCCGACTGTGGCGCGGTTCGCACGTGACCTTCCACGAAGGCGACACGCTCGACGACGGTGTGCGCGTCGATCTGCCCGCCGGGGTGCTGCTGCGCGACGCCATTTTGCGCCATCTCGAATCGGCCGCGGTCGTGCGAGCCCTGAAAAAACACCTGGATGCCGGCAAGACGGTGCACGTTGACGACGCGTTCACCGAGGCGGCCCGGACGCTGATGCTGTCGGACGCGGAGCGCGCGGCGATTTTCGCCATGGACGGGGTCGCGGCCACGGAAATCCTGGAGGCGTCGCCCGATCGCGAGGCGGATTCCCGCCGGATGTTTCTCGCGCTATTGACCGGCACGTTTCGCTTTGCGCGGACGAATGACGAAACCGCGGATGTCACCGCGACGACATTCGGTCAGACGCGGGCTTCGTTGAACGCACCGATTGCCGATGTCGCCGCGGCGCTGGCCTCGGCCCGGGACGAGATCGAACAGCAGCGTTTTCAGCGGGCCTGCGAACAGGCGCGTCACGCGCTCGACCGGGATTCGGAAAACAGCTCCGCGCTCGCCATTCTGGCGTATCTCCGAAACCGTTGCGCCATTGAATGCGGCGCGGAATGCATCGGCGATCCGCGCCGCGTGCTGCGCGGTATCCTGGCCGACCGGAATGACTGCGCGGACGCCAGTTATTATCTTGGCCTTCTCGAAAAGGAGGACGGCCACCCGGACCGCGCTTGTCGCCTGTTCGAGAGCGCGCTGCGCGCCGACCCTGAATATGCCCTCGCGCGCCGCCAACTCACGCTCTCCGATATCCGGCATCGCCGGGACAAGGATCTCGGATACCGGAACTGATCGCACGCGCCCGCCGCGCTGGTGCGCGCGTGAAATTTTCGGCAAGCTTCCCCGGTGCCGAATCATGATCGTGGATTTCGATGGCCGGCGGTCGCCGCCGCGCTCGTGGCGTTGACCGCCGGTTGCGGGAACGGCGACGACCTGTCCGCCGGCAACCCGGTGATCCCGGCGGCAGATCGGGCCTTCATCGCCGCGCGCGCCGGGCGACAAGCCCCGATCGTCGAGCGCGTGCGGTCCGGGCGCGGCGAGGCCGCGCCGCCGCCCGACACGTTGCCGATCCTGTTCGGCGATCTCCACGTCCATTCCACCTATTCGATGGACGCGTTTTTCATGTCGCTGCCGATGATGGGAGGCGACAAGGCCCATCCGGTTTCCGACGCCTGCGATTTCGCGCGCTACTGCTCCGATCTCGATTTTTTCAGCATCAACGACCACGCGGAAAACATCACCCTGCCTTTGTGGCGTGAAACCCGGCGCGCGATCCGCGCGTGCAATCAATATCCGGACGGCGAGGAGCCGGATGTCATCGCCTATCTGGGATGGGAGTGGTCGCACGTCGCGCCGTCGCCGAACGCGCACTACGGGCACAAAAACGTGATCCTCCGCGACCTCGACGACGACAAGGTCCCCGCGCGCCCGATCAATGCGCAAAGCCCTGACACGGCGCGCGCCATGGCGACGAAAACGCCGCTTTCGGATGTCGTGCGCCTTCTTGCCGCTGATCCGGCCAACGTGCCGTACCTGCTCGATCTGGTGGGCCTGCAAACGGCGGTCGCGGAAACGCCCGTGTGCGCAAGCGACGTGAACACGCGCAAACTGCCGGACGATTGCATGGAGACGGCCACGACGCCCGCGGAGCTGTTCCGGAAACTCGACGAGTGGCAAATGGAATCGATCGTCATTCCGCACGGAACGACGTGGGGGCTCTACACGCCGCCCGGCGCCTCGATCGACAAACAACTCGCGCCCGGGATGCACGACCCGGATCGCCAGATTCTCTTTGAGGTCTATTCCGGCCACGGCAATTCCGAGGAGCACCGCCCCTGGCGCGCGGTGGAGTTCGACGGGGACGGTACGCCGATCTGTCCGGCGGCGACGCGGGACTTCGAGCCCTGTTGCCGTCGAGCCGGCGAGATCATTCGTTCGCGGTGCGCCGATCCCGCGTCCGCCGAATGCCAGGTGAACGTCGACGAGGCGATGCGCATTTTTCTTTCGGCCGGCGCGGGCGGCATTCATACGGTCCCCGGCGCGACGGTCGCGGACTGGAAAGATTGCGATCAGTGCCGCGATTGTTTCAACGCCGCGTTCAGCTATCGCCCCGGCGGCGCGGCGCAGCGCGCGCTTGTGCTCGGCGGGTTTGACAATGAAGGCGAACCCGGGCGCTTCCGTTTCGGCTTCATCGCATCCAGCGACACGCACACCGCGCGCGCCGGCAACGGCTACAAGGACATCGACCGCCAGGAGATGACCGACGCCGTCGGCCCGACGAGCGCGCGCGTCGCGAACGTGGTGCGCCGTCCGCGCAGGGAGCGGCCGTACGCCATGTCGCTTTCCGACGCCGAGGACGAACTGCTGTCCGCGATCTCGCTGCCGCTTTGGGACTTCGAGCGCTCGTCGAGCTTTTTCATGACGGGCGGGCTCGTCGCCGTGCATGGGGCTACGCGCGAACGCGATTCGATCTGGGAAGCCCTGAAGCGCCGCGAGGTCTACGGCACGAGCGGGCCGAAGATCCTGCTTTGGTTTGACCACATCGCGCCCGGCGGCGAGCGTGCGCCGATGGGATCGATCGTCGAATCGGGCACGACGCCGCGCTTCATTGTCCACGCGGCGGGATCGTTCAAGCAGAATCCCGGATGCCCCGAACGCACGCTGCGCGCACTTGGCGCCGAGCGCACCGAGCGCGTCTGCCGGGGTGAATGCGATTTTCCGTCGGACGAACGCCGCCTCATCACGCGCATCGAGGTGATTCGCATCCGTCCGCAAGTGTTGCCGGACGAGCCGATCGAGGATTTGATCGAGGACCCGTGGCGCGTGTACGAATGTCCCCCGTCGCCCGAAGGGTGTTCGGCGACGTTCGACGATCCGGAATACGCGACGCTCGGCCGCGAGACGGTGTACTACGTGCGCGCCATCGAGGAGCCGTCGCCCGCAATCAACGCGGCGGGGGTGCGTTGCGAGTATGACGAATCGGGCGCCTGCGTGAAAGCCGATCCCTGCTACGGCGACTTTCGCACACCCTTTGACGACAACTGCGCTGTCATGAACGAAGAGCGCGCGTGGAGCTCGCCGATTTATCTGCTGCCGCGCATCAGGTGACAACGGGTGAGTTCGCGAACGTGCGTGTTGCAGCGCCAATATCGAAAAATCGCTTCTGGGCGGTCAATGTGAGCAAAGCAAGGATTTACGCACGTGTTGGCGCGGGACGAGACGCTTCGCGTCGATCAGAGTGACGACGTCGCGCCGGCATTTCTGAATTTGGCACTGAAATTTCTTTTTTTTTCGCGCTTGTTGGTTGTACAATGCTCGAAGTTGAATTTCGATCTTCCTGACGGCCTACGAGTGATCGAGGCAAAATATGAAAAATTCGTTTTTCTTTCTTGGCGTCGTGTCATTAATCGCAGTTTTCTCCAGACCGCTCGCATGGGCCGACGAACTGTTCGGCGTAGGCGTGGGCGTGGCAACGAGCCCGGCGTGGAGCGATGTCGGTGTCCGCACATACGCGACATTCGGCGAATCCGTGTCCGGTGCGGGCGACGTCAACGGCGATGGCTATGATGACATCATCGTCGGCGCCGGCGGCGGCATCTTTTGGCCGTATGCCGGCGGCGCGTACGCGTACTACTCGACGCCCAGCGGTTTCGCGCCGAATCCGGATTGGTCGATCGAGAGCCCTCGCTTTTTTGCCTTTCTGGGAACGGACGTTTCCGGAGCGGGTGATGTGAACGGCGACGGTTACGACGACGTGATCGTCGGCTCCGTGGGATTTACCAACGGCCAAATGGGGGAAGGTCGCGTCCTGCTCTTCCTCGGTTCTGATCAGGGAATTCAGTCGTCGCCTGCGATGGCATATGAGGGGCAGAAAGGGTACGCGTCGTTGGGCGGCGCCGTTTCGCAGGCTGGCGACGTAAATGGTGACGGATACGACGATGTCATCGTAAGCGCCCCGGATTACAAGTACGGCAATGCCGAGATGGGCCTCATTCTTGTGTTTCACGGAAGCGCCAACTTTTTTCAGCCCCCTGTCGCATGGTTTACACAAGGTGAACAGGCCGAAGCGAGCTTCGGAGGATCTGTTGCGCGAGCCGGCGACGTAAATGGCGACGGCTATGACGACGTCGTCGTCGGCGCGCGTTACTTCGACAACGGTGACTTCGAAGTGGGACGGGCGTATCTTTTTCTCGGCTCAGACAACGGTTTATCGACGACGCCGGCGTGGTTTTTCGAAGGCTCGTTTAAGAATGCGCGATTCGCGTCTACGGTTGACGGTGCCGGAGACATCAACGGCGACGGGTACGACGATGTCCTTGTAGGTGCCCCAGGATACAAAAATCTTGAGCCCGACGAGGGAGCCGCGTATTTGTTTTTCGGAACGGTATCCGGGCTGGAATCCACACCAGCGTGGGTGCTTGAAGGAAATGAAGTAGGGTTTGCGTTTGGAGCTTATGTTTCGGGCGCCGGTGATGTCAACGCTGATGGCAACGACGACGTTGTCATCGGGAGTTACCATGGGGGGTCGCTCGCCAAACCGTACGCTTTTGTTTTTCTGGGCGACGGCGCCACCCTCCAAAACGTCCCGGATTGGTACGCCGACGGGAGTCAGGCGTTCGGGCTTGGTATACCCGTCGCCGACGCTGGCGATACGAACGCGGATGGCGCGGCCGACATCATAATTGGAGCGCCGTACCATTCAGGAAAAGAACAGAGTTCTGGTTTCGCGTGCCTTTTTTATGGCGTCGATCCGACAGCCACGACGACCGTGCCGCCGTCCACGACGACGTCTACAACGACGTCGCCTACGACATCGACCACCGTGCCGGCGGATGACGACACCGGCGACGACGACTCCACCGATGACGACGCGTCCGACGATGACGCTTTAGACGACGACGCTTTTGACGATGACGCAATGGACTACGGCGAAAATCCGGACGACGCTTCAGTTGACACGGGCGATCCTGCCACCCTCGGCGACGATGGCGAAGATCGTTGCGGGGGCGGGGCATGATCGCCTTAGGGTCCGCGGTTCCGTGAGTGCGCGGCTCCGCGCCCGAAATGCGACGGCCGCGGCGATATTCCAATAGGCGTGCGCGCACGGCCGACAAACTCAATGACGTCGACCACGCCCGCGACATCAACGACGACAACGGTGCCGGACGACGATGACGATGACACCGCCGATGACGACGCAGACGACGCCGGCGACGAAGATGACGACTCGGCGGGGAACTGTTGCGGGTGCTGAGGTTGTCATGCAGCCGTCGCGCGCCGCGGCACGAAAATAATTCTTGACATACGTGTCCAGAATCGAATACTGGCGTCTTCATCCGGCGTCGGGTTGCCGCAAAAATCCGAATGACAGGACTGGGGCGCTGATCGGAGGCGGGAAGATATTTCCCCCCCCCTCGACTTCGGAGGGTGCCATGCGCCGTTTCTCTTTATTACGATGCGTCCTTTATACGTCGATATTTGCGGTCACGCCATTTCTGGGCGCATGCGATTTCGAAGACACAGACCGGCCCACGACCGCGCCGAACCCGGCGTCGATCGTCACGCCGCAAAAGACGCCGGGACAGCGTTACCTGTTCGCGTCGAACCGCTACATGGACCGCGTGTACCGGATCAATCTCGACAATCTGGACGACATCAAGGAGGTGAAGACCGGCAAGAAGCCGCGCGATGTCGATGTCAGCCCGGACGGCAATGCGGTCGCGGTCGCCAACGAGCAGGGCGGCTCGATCACGGTGATCGATTCCGCATCGCTCGCGGCACGAACGATCCACGTCGGGTTCTATCCGCGCGATGTCGCGTTTTCGCCGGACGGCAAGTGGATCGCCGCGGCGAACTTCAACAGCTCATCGGTCACGCTGATCGAGGCGGGGACGCTGTGGCAATGGAAGGTTCTCGTCGGGCAAGGGCCGGCCTCGCTCGCATTCGATCCCAGCTCGCGCTACCTCGCCGTGGCCAATTACGACAGCGACGACATCGAGATCGTCAATCTCGAGACGAAAGAAACGCTGCTCTCTTTCCTTCGCACGGCCTTGCATTACACGTCCGAATTTTTACTCGGGTATCCGTTTTTCGCGGACGACCTCACCGGCCTCATCGATCGCCCGCAGATCGTCAGCTTTGGGCCGGCGCGCACGCCGGGTGAGCGGTTTCTCGTCATCGGCAATCGGGAAAGTCCGTTCGAGGAACCGGGCAGCACGCAGCAGTTCTCGATCCTCGCCGTTCACTTTCCAGAAGACATGACGTTCGAGGAATTCATCGACGCGCTCGAGCAGGAGTTCGACGACGCCCTCAAGGGAGCGGATGACGACGACACCGGCGACGACGACGACACCGGCGGCGACGACGACACCGGCGATGACGACGACACCGGCGACGACGATGGTGACGCCTTCCAGATCGCGGAGCGTCCCGATCTGGAGATCCGTCAATCGATCGATCACATGTTCGGCCAGTTTGTGTCGTCGCCGATCAATCCGCGCGCGTTCATCTGGGGCCGCAACGGCAAGACCCTCTACTCGCTGCATTACGAGGCCGACGATCTCGGCCAGTCGATGAACGCGCTCGCCGCGTTTCGCCTGGACGACGACGGCGTGCTGCGTCAGGAGGCGGCGGTCGCGGTCGGCCTCAACCCCGTCGCCCTCGCCATGACCGACGACGGGGAGATCCTTGCTACCGCGAACAAGGGCGAAAGTTCCGTCACGCTCGTCCGCGCGGGTGATTGGCAACAGACGACCGTCGGCACGGAAGTGCGCCCCTACGCGCTGGCGTTCAACGCGAGCGGCACAAGGCTTATCGTCGTCCACGAAACGCAGCTCATGCCGCTTTCCGTCATCGACGTGGCGAACGGCCAGTCCAAAGTCGTCATCGAAAGTATCTCGATGCACCGATGGATCGAGTAGGGGGATCGGCAATGAAAATGAGAATCGTCATTGCCGCGGTGCTGGCTTGCGCGGCGGTTGCCGCGCCCGCGCGTGCGTTTGAGTGGACGCTTGAACCGAGCCTCTTTATGGGCGGCGTCTTCCCCGGCGACGACGCCTGGAACGAACTGATGGGCGGCGCGGACCTGGCGGGATACGGCTTCGCGTTGGACTCGACGATTTACAAAGGATTCGGCGCGTACATCGCCTACGGCGCATACGAAGCCGACCACAAATATCGCGACGAAGTCGATGTCGAATTCTCGGATATCGGAACCGGTGTCGGCGTGCAGTATCGGCACGCGGTCACGAAATGGTTCGAGCCCGGCGCGCGGCTTGGCATGTCATTTCACGCCTTCGATCAGCGGATCAAGGATGATCACCTGGAAATTCGGCAGGACGCATCCAGCGCGGGCTACGACCTCGCGGTCGAAATGAACTTCTATCCATTCGCCTCCCTTGGGCGCCGGTTGCATCCGGAGCAGAAGGACGCTTCGGGTGGGAGCGTCCGCCGCGAGTCCTGGGCGGCGGGCTGGCGGATCTATGGCGCCGGTACGTATCGCTACGTGACGATCGACGGTTTTGGCGATCTCGACGACGCCTCCGGGCCGGGATATGAGATCGGCTTCGGGTACCGTTTCCGGTTCGGACGCGACAAAGACGCCGCACCGTCGGGGGCGCCGGCCGATACACCGCAAACGCCCGCCCACGCCGTGACGACGCAGGACAAAACGGATGTATCCGCACCGGAACCCACGCCGGAACCCGAATCGGAAAACGAGCCCGAAGCCGAACCGGCGCCGGGCGGACCGGGGCGCGAAATCTGGCGGGCGTCGCGACGGGGAATCGCGCATTAACGCACAAAAAAACGTCGGGGGTTTCGCCAATACGAAACCCCCGAATCGTCTGCACGGGTGGAGAGAATCGAACTCCCAACCCCCGGTTTTGGAGACCGGTGCTCTGCCAGTTGAGCTACACCCGTATCCGCCGCGCTTGCGGCGAATGCTGATTACCACGCGAGCGCGGCCGCTTCAAGGCGCGTGGCGCCGTCAACGGCGTTGGGCGCGGCGTGGGCGAAATCCGGCCGGTCACCACGGCACCTGCTTGCCGCTTTGCGAAAAAAAGTGCCCCGAATTTTCGGGCGTGAGTTGCTCGATGACGTTCGCGATGGTGCGCGCGCTTTCGGCCGGCTTTAGCGCCGCGTTCGCGCCGCCCATGTCGGTCTGCACCCAGCCGGGGCAGATGACGATCGCGATGATGCCCGCGTCCTTGACGTCCATCGCGTACGTGCGCATCGCCATGTTCAGCGCCGCCTTGCTCGTCTTGTAGGGGTAGTGCGATCCGTACGTGTTTTGCGCGATCGACCCCATTTCGCTTGTGATCGACACGACCGTCTTGCGTTCGCTCGCGGCGACGTGCGTTCGGAAGGCCTCGGCGATCTTGAGCGGCGCGATCGTGTTGACCTCGAGCACGTCACGGAACGCCGCGAAGTCGATCGCGCCGAGCCGCTCTTTTTTCGGCCCCATCACGCCGGCGTTGTTGATGAGCACGTCAATCGCGCGGTCCTTCAGCTCGCGCGCCAATTCGTCCACGCGCGCGTGGTCGGTGACATCGAGCGGATGAACCTCGACCTTCGCCTCCGGCGATCGCGCCAGCTCGTTCAACCCGCGCGCGGCCTTCGGATCGCGGCAGGTGGCAATGACATCGTACCCTCGCTTGGCGAACTCGCGGGCAAGCGCGTACCCGATGCCGCGATTGGCGCCAGTAACGAACATGGTGGGCATGGCGGGGCTCCAGTCGATTGTCGTTTTCCGGGCGCGAGTTGACTTTATCGCGATGAACGCCCAAATCGCAAAGGAAATTTCACGCCGAAACGCCGAATGGGCGCCCATGCGCGGACGTCCACTATCCTCTTTCCTCTTTTCTATTTTCTCGTTTTCCCACTTGACGCAGCGCACATCGGCTTTCCTTTACCGGCCCCTTCCCGTGGCTATAATGCGCGCGCCTAACCTATCCGGCCGCGTCCTGCGGCTTTGACGAAAAAAGGGGATGATCATGTCGCGAAAGAAAATCACCATCGTCGGCGCGGGCAACGTGGGCGCGTCGTGCATGGCGTGGGCCGCGGCCGCGGAGCTTGGCGATATCGTGCTCGTGGACATCGTTGACGGCATGCCGCAAGGCAAGGCGCTCGACCTGACCGAGGGCGGCCCGATCCTGGGCTTTGACGCGAATCTCATCGGCGCGAACGGCTACGACATGACGGCCAATTCGGATGTCGTCATCATCACCGCGGGCATCGCGCGCAAGCCCGGCATGAGCCGCGACGACCTGCTTGCGACCAACAAGAAGATCGTCTCGGACGTCACGCGCGAGATCGCCACGCGCTCGCCGAACTCGATCCTCATCATCGTCAGCAATCCTCTCGACGCGATGTGCCATGTCGCGCAACACGTCTCGGGTTTCCCGCGCGAGCGCGTCGTCGGCATGGCGGGCATCCTGGATTCCTCGCGCTTCCGCTCGTTCATCGCGATGGAGCTCGGCGTGTCCGTCGAAGATGTGACGGCCTTTGTCCTCGGCGGTCACGGCGACACGATGGTGCCGCTCACGCGTTATTCCGCGGTCGGCGGCATCCCCGTCGAGACGCTGATCCCCGCGGACCAGCTCGCGGAGGTCGTGCAACGCACGCGCGACGCCGGCGCGGAGATCGTGAAATTGCTGAAGACCGGCAGCGCGTATTACTCCCCGGCGGCGGCCGCGGTGCAGATGGCCGAGGCGATCATCAAGGACAAGAAACGCGTCGTGCCGTGCGCCGCGCTCCTGAAAGGCGAATACGGATACAACGATCTGTTCATCGGCGTGCCGGTCCTGCTTGGCGCGAGGGGCGTCGAGAAGGTCTTCGAAATCGAACTGACCGACGAGGAAAAGCTCCAGCTCGACAAGAGCGCGGACGCGGTGCGTGAATTGGTGAAGATTCTGGATCTGAACTAGCCGCGATTTTCGCTCAGCGACAAAAAAAAGCGCCTCCCGGACGGGGGGCGCTTTTTTACGCGCCGACGTCAAACAGATCGAACGCGCCCTTGCCCTGTCGGATCAGCGTCGGGCCGCCCTCCACGAAGCTGATGATCGTTGACGGCTCGGGGACGATGACCCCCGCGTCGACGATCAGATCGACGTACCCGCCGAGCACGCGTTCGATGTCCTCCGGGTCGGAGAGAAGATCGCCGCCTTCGATGTACGCGCTCGTGGAGACAAGCGGCTCGCCCAGCTCCTCGATGATCGCCATGCAGATGGCGTCGTTCGGGATGCGGATGCCGATCTCCTTGCGCGCGGTCTGCGTGAAGCGCGGCGCGGTCTTGGTCGCGTCCAGGATGAACGTGTAGGGTCCGGGCAGAAGGCGGCGCATCGTGCGATACGCCTCGTCCGTGAGCTTCGCGAACTCGGCGATGTTCGACAGGTCGCGGCAAAGAAACGACAGCGGGCGCGTCAGCGACTTTTTCTTGAGGCGGTACATGGTCTCGACGCCGTGTTTGTTGCCGACGGCGACGCCCATCGCGTACGTCGTGTCCGTGGGATGCACGACGATGCCGCCGCCGCGCAGGACATCGGCCGCCTGCTTGACGAGCCGCGGCTGCGGGTGCTCGGGATGGATCGGAATTACGCGCGCCTTGGCCATGTCCGGACTCTCCGGCGCGAGACGCTAAGCGTGAGCCCGACCGCGGTCAAGGTGACCCACGTCAATCGCCGCGCGGATGCGTCTCCATAGCTCGTTCAGCCCCTCGCGTTTCGAGGCGGAGGTGAGCACGTAGTCCTCCGCCGAAACGTCCCAGGTTTCGCGCAGCGTGCGCACAAGACGCGTGCGTTCGGCGCGGTTGAGCTTGTCGATTTTCGTCAGCGCGACGATCGCGGGAATCCCGATCTCGTCGAGCCATTCGAGAAGCTCGACTTCCTCCGCCCGCGGGCCGCGCCGCGCGTCGACAAGCAGCACCACCGCGCGCAGGTCGCGATCGCCTTTCAGATAGCCTTCGACCATCGGCCGCCAGGATTCGCGCATCGGGCGCGGAACCTTGGCGTATCCGAAGCCGGGCAAATCCACGAAACGCACCCGGCCGTTGACGTCGAAAAAATTGAGGAGCCGCGTCTTGCCGGGTGTCTGGCTGGTCTTGGCGAGGCCCTTGCGGTTGACGAGCGCGTTGAGCAGGCTCGATTTCCCGACGTTCGACCGGCCGGCGAACGCGATCTCGGGCAGGTCCGCCGGCGGATAGCCCCGCGGATCGACGGCGCTCGTCACGAACGTCGCCGATACGATCTTCATCGGGCGGGTCGGCGCGGGGCCGGCGCCATCCTATGCCGAGCCATAGGAATGCAGGCCCGACAGCACGAGATTGACGCCGAGATACGTGAACAGGACGCTGATGAATCCACCCACGGCGATGTAGGCGCTCTTGCGTCCGGTCCATCCCTTCGAGATGCGCAGATGCAGGAACGCGAGATAGACGATCCAGGTCGTCAGCGCGCCGGTTTCCTTGGGATCCCAGCCCCAATAGCGCCCCCACGACTGGTTCGCCCAGATCGCGCCGGAAAGCAGCATGAACGTGAGGATGGGGAACGCGAAGATGACCGCCTTGTAAACGAGATCGTCAAGCGTTTCCGCGAGCGGCAGCACGCGCCGCAGCGCGTCGCCGGACACGTGCAGCACGAGCGTCATGATCCCGAAGAACCAGCCGAGAAATAGCAACGCAAAGCCGTAGCCGTTTACGCGAAGCGAAAACGCGGGATACCGCCCGGACTGAAACACCATGTGCGCCAGCGCAACGCCGAGGATGATGAGCGGCAGCACCAGCGCGTAAAACGAGTGCCGCGTCGGCGCGCCGTCGCCGTCGTTGCGCGCGCGATACGCCATGACGGCGGACGCGCCGAACAGCAGCAGGGCGACGAACAGAAACGCACCAAGCCCCGGCAATTCCAGCGTGTAGAACTCGGGCGGATCGGTCATCGGGATCATCGCCTTCACAAGCTCGTCGCCGTAATCGACGTATTGCGTCAGCGGGTAGGAGAGCGAAAAGACATTTAGTTTCGTCACCGCGACGACGCACACCGCGTTGAAGACCGCGACGGCGAAATGAAAACGCGGCATCGGCAGGCCGTCGCGGAACAGAAAGAGCACGGCGAATCCGAACGCCACCATGAACATCGCGTAGGCGATCGACGCGCCGAACACGTGGATGTGCAGCCAGACGCTCTGCAGCGCGGGAACGAGCGGCGTGATCTCCTTGGCGCCGGTCAATGAGGCGAGGCCCATCGCCATCATGACGATCGGAACGACGAAGGCGCCGACGGCCTTCACCTCGTAGCGAAGTTCCATCACCGCGTAGCAGACGATGAGCCCCCACGAGAAAAAAACGAGCGACTCATAAAGATTCGTCCACGGCGGATGGTGCCATCCCGCCGCCACCCAACGCAGGGCGAGCGCAAGCGTCATCGTGAACGCGCCAAGAACGAGGTTCGAAAAGCCGATCAGCCACAGCGGGCGCGTGCGCTTGAGGAGGTACGTCGTGTATCCGATCGACGAAACGATAAACAGGATGAACGACAGATCGAAAAAGCCGATCGAGACGCTCTCGAATGTTCCGGCGCGGAACGCGGTCAGCATGGACAGGACAAAGCTCGTCAACTCGACCTCGCTTGGCCTTCACCCGACAGGCGGGCGAGGGCGGATTCGACGTTGGCCTCCAGTTGTGGCGCCCGCTTGTGGGCGATGCGCGCCACCTCGACGCGGCGTCCGTCGACGCGGACCCAGACGCGGTGATGGTAGCCGAAAAGCGCCCAGAGCAGGGAGGGGATCATGATCGCGGCGCCGGCCCAGACGATCTTGACGCCCGGGTCAAACGAGACCTGCAACCCGGTCGCGAAAACGGTCTCCAACCCCAGGAATTCGAACGCGTAGACGCCGCCGCGTTCGGCGTCGGGGCGCTCGTCGCCAAGCGTCACCCAAAATGGCTCCGGAATCATGTCGTTCTCGACCGCGCGAATCTTGATGGACGGGCCGTAACCGCCGTGATCCGCCGCATAGTCGATGACGGTAAACCCATCGGTGCCCGAAAGCGGCACGACCTCTTTCAGCGTCACGAGGCGGGCGGGCATGATCTTTTGTCCGTCGCGCGTCACCTGAACGCGGGCCATGACGCCAAGCTCCTGGTAGAACGCCTGAAAAAAGCGGAAGCCCCGATAATCCAACGGCTCGTTCACCTCGATCCACTGGCGGCGGATCGTCTCGCCGTTTTCGATCACTGTGAGAGCCGAGCGGAAATCCTTCGGCTGTTCGGTACCTTCGTAGAATTCGATGTCAAAATCGTCGCAGCGGATCGCAAAGGGCAGCGCGAAACTTCGAACCTCGCCTTCCCGGTCTTGCGTGAAGAACGTGTCCACCGATCGGCCCTCGGGGACGAACATGCGCCCTTCGACGTTGCGAACGCCGGAAACGACCGCGCCAAGACCGATGACGATGAACGAGAAATGCAGCACATAAGGCATGAACCGGCTCATGCGGCCGAACTCGCCGAACCAGTGCTTTTCACCGACGGGCCCCGGCACCTCGCGCGCCTTCAAGAAAGAAAAGGCGGAAGCGATTTCGCCTTCGCCGGGTTCGCGGCCAAGATCGACCGTCGTGAAGCGGTAACGCTGTGCCAGGTCCGGCGTCAGCGGTTTGCCGGAGGTCTCCAGATTTTCTTCAAGTTTGGTAAGACCTTTAACAGAGCCAATTATCAAATTGGTGAAAAAGAGAAATAACAGAAGGTAGAAATACCAGGCGTGGAAAACCTCCAGAAATCCGAGGCGGTCGGCAATCGCCCAGGCCTGGGATCCGGAGACAAGCTTCTGCCATTTATCGGGCTCGAGCACGATCCCTTTTTGCGGGAGGATCGTACCGATAACGATGATGACGCCGACGCCCAGAGACAGCCAGACGGCAAGGCGCGTAGAGGAAAAGATATCGTAAAAGCGTTGAAAAGCGCGTTTGATCAAGAAGGCGGCCCTGGGATGCGGCGCGGCCGGGTGCGGGCGGCGACCTCGCCTTTTAGGTTGCGTGGCCAAGTGGTGTCAAGGCCCTCCGGTTGTGTCCCCAACACGCCGCCTCGAAAATGTTTGAGTGAAATTGCTGGTTTACGTTAATTGCCCCGTCTGATTTTTCGGTTGCCTCAAGGACGACGGCTGTGATAAACGATAGGGACGAATACGAAAAAACCGGTGTTTTCGGCAAGTGCGTGACAAGGGGGCGATTCGCGGCGCGTGCGTCCATTACGAAAGAGACAGGCCGTTTACCTGGTGCTGCTCGCCGCGGCCTTGTTTGTCATCGTGTCGCTTTCGACCGACGCTGTGTGGGTCCATACGGTGTTCCTGGCGATTCAAGGCCACCGGATCGAGTTGGATACGAATTACGACGGCCGGCCCGATTACGTCGAATTTTGGGAGGAAGGCGAAATTGTCCGCTCCGAGTGGGATTTGAATTTCGACGGAATTCCGGACTATCGAAACGTTTTCGAGGGCGGAATTCTCAAGGTGCTCGAGTTGGATGCCGACTTTGACGGCCATTTCGAGTACCGTGAGGTTTACACGGACGATACGATCACGGCGCTTCAGGACGCGGACAAGGATGGGCGCTACGAACCGGTTGAAACGACGATAACGGCCGGGGAACCGGCCGGGACTCAAAAGTAACCAGGAGGACGCATGTCTCCGGTGCAGAAAACTTCCGTCGCGGGTATCGAAACGCCGGAATACGACAAGCAGATCGAGGCCGACATCAAGTCGCTTCGGCGCTCCACGCGTCTTCTGGCGCTCTTGGGCATTGCCGCGTTTTTTCTCCTTGTCTGCCTGATTGTTTTTGCCATCTACGACAAGGCGCTCGTCATCAGCGAGTCGCCCTCCTTTATCGATATCGCGTTCGTCTCGTCCAAGGAAGCGAAAATCTACGTCTCGCCCGCCACGTCGCAGCACGTGGTGGCGACCTACAACCGAGGCCAGCCGCTCTTTCTTCTGGAGCGAGGCGAAACCTGGGCGCGCGTTCAAAGCCGCGAGGCGATGGGGTGGATTCGCCGCGAGGACTACGTCACCAAGGAAGAGCGCCGCCTGGCCGCGACGTCGCGCGCCGACGGCGCGGTGAAAATGACGGACCTCGACTGGAACGTCGACGAGGTCAACAATTTCACCGTCGTCGGCAAGATCGTGAATCTCACCGACGAGCGCATCACGAACGTCAAGGTCAACGTCAACTTCTTCGACGACGCGGGCCACCTCATTTCGACGCGCGAGGTCATCGTTTCGGGCAACCAGCCGTTTCGAAAAAACGTGGCGTACAACTTCAGCCTGCGCGGCAACTACGACAACGACTTCAATCACGTTTCCGCGCAGGTCGCGAGCTGGTCCGAATGACGCCGGCGGGGCATGACCCCGCCGCCGGCAGGCAATGAACGGCCGCCGGCGCACCATCCACTCCGTCCGCTCGCTCGTGGCCGCGGCGCGCCGGGCGCTCGAGGGAGAGCTCGCGAAGGTCGAGGTGCGCGGCGAGATCGCCTCCGTCACGCGCCCGGCTTCCGGTCACCTTTACCTCACGCTCAAGGACGCCGACGCGCAGATCCGCGCGATGATGTTCCGTACGACCGCGCGATTTCTCGCCTTTTCGCCCGAAGCCGGCATGGAGGTGATCGCCGCGGGGCGCGTTTCCGTCTACGAGCCGCGCGGCGAGATGCAGCTTCTCATTGAACGCATGGAGACGGCCGGCGCCGGCGCGCTCGCCGTCGCCTTCGAGAAGTTGAAAGGCGACCTCGCCGCGCGCGGGCTTTTTGATTCGGCAAACAAGATCGACGTGCCTCGCGCATCGCGTCGCGTCGGCATCGTAACGAGCCTGTCGGCCGCCGCGTTGTATGACACCCTGCGCACGCTCTACGCGCGGCAGCCTGGACTGTCCGCGATCGTCGCGCCGACGCCGGTGCAAGGCGAGGGTGCGGCCATGTCGATCGCGGCGGTGATCGCCGACCTGGACACGCACGGCGCCTGCGACGTGATCCTACTCGTGCGCGGCGGCGGGGCGCCCGAGGATCTCTGGTCGTTCAACGAGACGGCGGTCGTCGAGGCAGTCGCCGCGTGCGTTACGCCGATCGTCGTTGGGGTGGGGCACGAGACGGACTTCACGCTCGCCGAACTCGCCGCGGACCTTCGCGCGGCCACGCCCACCGCCGCGGCGCAAGCGGTCGTCGCGGATGGCCGCGACCAGATCGCCTCCGTGCGCCGTGCAACCACGCTGCTGACGAGAGCCCTGCACCGGCGCATCGCCGATCACGCCCGGCGATTCGACGGCGCGCACGCCGCGCTGGCTCGCGCGATCGCGGATCGGCTGGCGAGCCGCCGACGGGCCATTGCGCGCGCGTCGGATCGGTTGCGTTTGCTGGATCCGCGCCGGCGCGTGCGCGAACAGCGCCGGGCGCTCGAAACGCACCGGCGGTCGCTTGCCGCGGCGATGCGCCGCCGCCTGGAAATCGAACGCGGCCGGCGCGCGCGCGCGGACGAACGATTGCGCACGCAATCCACACGTCGATGGGTTCGCCTGCGCGAACGCGCGCAATACCTCGATCGGCGCCTTGCCGCGGTCAGCCCGCTTGCGATCCTCGCGCGCGGCTACGCGATCATCACCGATCGCGCCGGCGCGGTCGTGCGCGCGGCGGGTGACGTTAACGTCGGCGACGAACTTTCCGCGCGTTTGTCACGCGGCGCGATCGACGTAACCGTGCGTAAGACGAGGAATGGTGGAAAGGGATCGGGATAGGGACAGGGACGCGGTTGGACTCAACTCACAATCCTCTATCGTCGATCTTCACAAGACGTAGCTGATCGCGAACCCGATCTGCATCGCCATCATCATCATGTACATGTGCTTCCAGCTTGGATGGTTTTCGGTGCG
This sequence comes from bacterium, assembly GCA_019912885.1. Classification (NCBI taxonomy): domain Bacteria; species bacterium. The sequence goes on along the minus strand of JAIOHV010000199.1, from coordinate 6,500 downwards.
CGTCAGTTCGTCGGGGTCCTTGAGAATGAGCCACACGGTGTACGCGCCCCAGATCGAAAGCCCGATTCCCATGATCCAGAGCAGCACGGCGTTGCCGGTGAGGATGCCAAGCGACGCGCCAAGCGGAATGAGCGGGAAGGGCAGGATGAAAAACGGCGCGATCATGTACGCGGCCTTTTTCGCGCCGTAGAGCACGGGCAGCGTCTTGCAGCCGTCCTCGCGGTCGCCATCGATATCCGAAAAATCCTTCGTGCTCGACGCGCCGAGCAGGAACACGCCGAAGATGAGGCCGATGTACCAGGGCTCCGCGGCGAAGACGTGCTTCACGGTCGACCAGCCCGCCACCTTCAACAGGATGCCGCGCGGCACCGCGATGGTGAAATTCGCCAGCCACCCGCGGCGCTTGGTGCGAAACGGTTCCGCCGAGTACCCGTAGATGAAAAATGACGCGACGAACACGATCGCGAAGCACTGCCAGTTGACGAGCAGGCTCTCGAAAAGCGCGAGCGCCCACAGCACGAGCGTCACGCCCCACGCCTCGCGGATCGACAGGCGACCGCTGGGAATCGGGCGTTCGGGTTTATTGACGCGATCGTTGACCAGGTCGGTGATCTGGTTCAGCGCGTTGCTCGCCGCGTTCAGCGTCGCGGCCATGATCGCGCCGACGGCGATGTACCACGCGAGCTTGATCCCGTCCGGTCCGAAATACCGCGCGGCCATCCAGCCCGGCTCGATCCAGTCGCTGTGCCATTGCGGATGCGCGCCAAGCGCTGTGATGCCGCCGGAGATCATGCCGAGCGCCGGCGGCAAAAGGGTGAACGGGCGCGACAGTTCCCAATAAAGAGACAGGCGTTGTCGGAGATTCAAGGTCCTACAGCTCCCGGGCGTCGAGTGACGCGATGCCCATGCGCATCGCCGTCCACGTGGCGGCCGAGATAATCGTCAGGACAAGGACCATTGACAAGCCGATAATCATCCACTGCGAAGGAAAAAGTCCCTGCCCCGTACGGATCGAAAATTGGATGAGCCGGATGGGATAGGCGAGAACCGCCACCGTCGCGACGATGAGCGCGAAAGCCCACGTCATGAAGATGAGGCTGCTGATGCCCGTCGCGATGCGCGCGATGTTTTTCTCGTCGAAGTTCGGATACATCGCGCCGATGCCGATCGCGAGCGCGGTGATGGCCACGGCGAGCATGCCCGTGACGACCGCCGAAAACACCAGCATGAAAAGATTGGAACCCAGAAGCCAGTTCGAGGCGACGATTAACGTCTGAGCGACGATGAGCATCGGCGGCAGGTAAAAACGCAGTTTGCCCCACACAAAACGCGGAATCGAAACCGGCGCGGTGCGGATGATCCAGAACGCCTTGCCCTCGAGCGACACCGCCGGCAACACGAAACGCACGCTGATGGCCGCGAGCACGAATCCGCCGAGCGCGAGGTTGACGTAGGCCAGCGTGTTGCGAAGCCCGTGCGTCACGCCGGCGAATCGGTCGAGATCAAGCGAGGCGAAGTTGAACAGATAAACGGTGACGAGCGCGAGCAACAACAGGAGCTGTGTCCACTGCGACGTGTCCCGGAAAAATCCGCGCAGCTCCTTGAGAAACAATTCACGCATGACCGGGTCGCGCCGCCTCGCGAGGCGGTCGAAGAATTTCCGCGCGAGCGGCGTGCCCGTGATGGTAAGCCGCCGGCCCTCCTGGCTTTTCGTGAACGCTTCGAGATACAGGTGGCGTGCGGACTCCACGCCGATGAGCACCACGATGCCGCCCCACGCCAGAAGCTGCAGCACGAAGAAGATGCCATCGCCGTCCATCTTGCGATCGATCGGCGCAAGCAGCGCGATCGACGCCCACGTGGACGGCAGAAGCGGCGAGTCCGGCGTTTTTAGCGTGGCGAAATATTCGGCGAAACCGTGAAAGATGTCCGGATTGAATAGCTGCTCGGGCCGGATGAAACGGAACATCACGTACAGCACGATGACAAGCACCACCGCGAGAATGACGAGGATGTCCTGCATCTTCCGCGCGGGGAAAACGCGCACGAGGCTGAACGTCAAAAGCGTGCCGACGGCCGTCGGCAGCACGATGAACGAGGAGAGAACGACGAACATCCACGGGTAAAAGTGCCAAGGCGCCTCGAAAACGATGCCGCACGCCATGAACACCGGGATGCCGAAGACGACGACCATCCAGCCGGTCATGACAAGCGCCTGGAGAAACCGCGCCAGATACAAGCGCCCGAACGTGATCGGGCTCGTGACCAGCATCGGCAGGTCCGAGTCCAGAAACAGCGCGTTCAGGCTCGTGATGACCGACGAAAACGCAAGCACCGCCAAAAACGTCATGAACAGGAATTCGACAAGTTTATGAACGAGGATCGAGCCGAACGGCTCCTCCGCGGCGAGCTTCTGAAAAAACGCGATCGAGCCGTAGAGCACCGCGAAAAAAAACAAAACCCCGAGGCCGAAAAAGAACATCGACTTGAAGCGGTCGAGCTTCGCCGGCCGCCGGATCGTGTTGCGAACGATCCAGACCTTGCCGCGCAAAAGGCGCCACGTGTCGATCATGCGGTCACTCGGCGAAGACCGTGGAGAGGTCCTGCTCGTCGGTCTGGCCCGTGATGCGCAGGAACGTCTCCTCGAATTGCTCGAGCGCGTCGGCATCGGATTTCAATTCCGCCACGCTGCCCGTCGCGATGATCTTGCCGTTGTTGATGATCGACACCTTGTCGCACACCTCCTCGGCGACTTGCAGGGTGTGCGTGCTCATGAAGATGGTGACGCCCGTGCGCGCCTGCTCGCGGAAGATCTTTTTCACGAGCCGCGCACCGCGCGGATCGAGCCCGACCATCGGCTCGTCCACGATCAGAAGGCGCGGGCGGTGAAGCAGCGCGGACGCCATGATGAGCCGCTGCCGCATGCCGTGCGAATAACCCGCGACCAGTTCGTCGCGCACGTGGTTGATCTCGAACAGCTTCAGAAGCTCCGTGCCGCGTTTTTCCACGTCGCTTTCGTCCATGTGAAACAGGCCGCCGATGAACCGCATGAACTCCATGCCCGTCAGCTTTTCGTAAATGTACGGGCGGTCGGGGATGAACCCGATGCGGCTTTTGGCTTTCTCGCGATCCTTTGAAAGGTCGATGCCGTCGATTTCGATCAACCCTTCGTCCGGCTTCATCATGCCGACGAGAATCTTGATCGTCGTCGTCTTCCCCGCGCCGTTCGGGCCGAGAAATCCGTACACCACGCCGCCGTCCACGTCGAAGTCGATATGATCGACGGCGACGAACTTGTCGTATTTCTTGACGAGCCCGCGAACCTTGATCATCGCGCCTCCAGGACGTCGATTTTGAGGTTGCCGATCATCTTGATGATGGCGATCTGCGCGGAGAGGTCGCCGGAGATCACCTTCAGATGCGCCGCGTCCGCCGGGAACTGCCCGAACGTCGGATCGATCGAGAACCACCGCCCCGCCCACACGGCGTTCCACGCGTGGTAGTAGAAACCCTGATCGTTGTACACGAGCCCCACCTCGATGCGCGTCGGAATCCCCGCCGCGCGCGCCAGCGCCGCGTACAGCGTCGCGTGTTCGTTGCAGTCGCCGCGCTTGATGTCGAGCACGTCGCGCGCCGACGGGATCGACACGAGCGGTTTTTTCTCGAGCGTCTCGTAAACCCACGTGGAGATCGCCTTCGCCGCCGCGTAAGCGTTCGTTTCGTCGCCGACGATCTCCCGCATCTTCGCGCGGATCGCCGGATCGCCCGCCTGGATCGTGGGGGTGGACTCCAGAAATTGCGTCATCGCCGGATCGGTGATCGGGATCGTGAACGTCGTCGGGCCCGGCCGCTCGATCTCGACGGTGACGATATCGCCATCGAGATACTGCCGCTGATCGGCGATCGAATACTCCGACAGATCAACGCCCGACAGGCGCAGTTTCACGAACGTCGTACCGCGCGGCGATTTGATTTTTTGCGCCGGATGCACCGCCGCCGCCTCGACAATATCGACCGGCAATTCGGCGTCGCCCCAGCCGGCCGTCAGCGCCTGCTCCTTGGTCTCCACGCGGGTCAGCAGGTTCGCGGCGCGCTCCTGAATGGTGTGGCCTTCTCCGTCGATCCACGCCTCGACATCGAGCCCCATGAAGCTCGCCGCCAGATGATAGACCGTCGTGTCGCCCGTTTCCGGCAGCGTGGTCTTTTCGACCACGCGCAACGAGCCGTCGGAGAACGAGAACGACGACGGGTCGAAGATCGGCACGTCGATGGTATCGCCCACATCGAGCCCCCGGCGCACCGCTTCACGCAGGGCCGTGTCCGGCACGCGCGTATTTTTGGGCATCGGCATGGACCGCTTTTCGATGCCGGCGGCGGTGCGGATTTCCATCAGCAATTCCTCGCCGGACACGCGGCCGAACAGCTCGAACTTCACGGTGTCGGACAGCATCGAGAAGTCGATGGAAAGCAGATTGCCGCCCTCGTCGGTAAGCACGGTCGAAAGCACGCGCACCCGCGCGGGCTGGCCCTGCACCTCGATACGCAGGTGCTGCTCGGACTCGAAGATGCTGCCGCGCGTCGCCTGCCGGATCTCCGAGCGCGAGTAACCGATCTTCACCTTGTTCTCGCCGGAGACGAAATAGACGCCATACCAGCTCGGGCCCTCCGCGGCCGCGAGCCTGGCCATCGACGGCAAGTCCTCGGCCGCCTGCTCGGAGAACGCCGGCTGGCGCATGACGAGCGCCGCGGTCATCACGGCCCAGAAGGCGACGACAAGGAATTTGAAAAGGCGTGCAATCATGAATGGGTCGCCGCCATCGCGCGGCGATCACGCAATCTTAGCAAGCGTGCGCCGGTAAGCCCACAGAAAATTGGGGGATTTGTCACGTCTCGCCCGATCCTTTCAGCAACTCGTCGTACAGCCGCGCCGTCTGCGCCACCATTCGGTGCACGCCGAATTCCTCGTCCACCATGCGAAACGCATGCTCCGCGCGGCGGCGCGCCTGCCCGGGATCGGCCCGCGCGTCGCGAATCGCCTGCGCGATCGCGGCAGGATTGCGATTCTCCGCGAGATAGCCCGTGTCGCCGTCGCGCACGATCTCCGGAATCCCCCCGGCCCGCGTGGCGACGACCGGCACCTTGGCGCTCATGGCATCCAGAATGCTCGTGCAAAGGCCCTCCAGGTGGCTCGTCATCGCGAACAGGTCGAACGCCCCGTACAGCAGCGGCGTGTCGTTGCGAAGGCCCAGAAAATGCGTGCGCGCGCGGATACCAAGCCGCCCCGCCAGCGCCTCGAGCTCGTCGCGCAGTTCGCCGTCTCCCGCGAGAACGAGGTGCGCGTCGGGCATCTCGCTCGCGATGAGCGCGAACGCCTCCAGCAGATAGCGATGCCCCTTGTGATCCACCAGGCTCGCCACATCGCCGATAAGAAAGACACCGTCTGGCAGACCGAGTTCAGCCAACAGGGCCGCGCGCGCGCCGGCCGGCGGCAACACATGTTCGATCGCGCTCGGGATGACGCGGACGTTCTCGCGCGGCACGCCGAAGGCGACGAGAATTTCGGCGACGGCGTGGCTGATTGCGATATAGTGATCGGCGCCGCGAAGATATTTGCGCCGGTTGAGGCGCCCCCCGCGCGGCGCGAAATCCACACGCCGGGTGACGATGCGAACCGGCCGCGGGTGGGCGATCGCCACAGCCATCATCGCGAGGGTGTGGTCGTGGCTCGACTGCGCGTTTACCACCTGCGCGCCGTGCGTTTTCAGGACGCGTGAAAGGCGCCACGCGGCGATCGGATCGCCCTCGAAACGCGGCGAAACCGACGCGGCCGGCACGCGATGGACGGCCAGCTCCTCGGCAAGCGGGCTGCCCGGCCGCGTCACGACGAGCACGTCCACGCCGGACTCCGCGAGCCCGGCCGAAAGCAGCCGCACCTGCCGCTGCCCCCCGCGAAGCTCCCTTGAGGTATCGACGATGACGACGCGCATAAATCCCGGACACTATCTTTTGCGCCTTGTGCCCGATTGGCAATGGCGCGCAGAAATTCGGTTGCGATTCGCCCCTGGGAACGCCGAACCCCCGTTCGGCAAATGCGCCCCCCGGCGCGCCGAGACGCGTATGCCGTCAAAAACGGGCTTGACTTTTCGGAGTCGGCACTGATAAACGTAATCGATCAGACCGAAAATTTGTAACGGCACCAACGAGAAATTGGCCTCGGAGGGAACCACGATGAAGTCCCGTTCGTCGATTCGCGGACTCCTGCTGTTGTGCCTCGCGCTCCCTCTGCTTTTCAGCGTTTCGTGCAGCGGGGGATGCGGCGGCGACTCATCGGGCGGCGGAGACGATGACGCGTCGGACGATGATGGTGATGACGATACGACCGACGACGATGACGCGTCGGACGATGATGGTGATGACGATACGGCCGATGACGATGCGTCGGACGATGACGCGGATGACGATACCGAATCAACGACGACAACGACGAGCACCACCACCAC
>JAIOHV010000198.1 GCA_019912885.1 bacterium | reverse complement strand
GAAATTTTTCTTCGCGTCGCCGTTCTCGCGACGATGACCGCGATCGGCGCGGCCTACCTCGTGTTGGATTCCGCCAACGCGCCCGCCGGCCGCGAGGCGAGCGCGCGGCGGGTGATCCTGGTGGTGGTCGATGGACCGGGACCGGCCGGCGGCGACGCATTGTTGCCGCGATTCCCCGCCGCGAGCCACGCCCGGCTCGCGGCGAACGATGGCGGGGAGGAAGCCCTTGCGACGATCGCGACCGGCGTTCCCCACGTTGACCGCGCCAACCGGCAACTCGCTCTTGGGATGGCCAATCCGCGCCTTGCCGGAATCGCGGCCGGTTATCCGCCGATCTGGAAAGTCGCCCGCCGCTTCCAGCGCCGCGTTTTCATGGCGTCGGGGCCTATTTTGTATGGGTCGCGCGTTGCGGGCGAGTCCGGTTTCGATTTCGACGGCCTTACGGCGCGGATCGCCGCCCAGGCGTCTGGCGCAACGCCGCCGGATCTGGTGACGGCGCGTATTCGCGCGGAGCAGGCGGATACCGAGCCGCTCGGACGATTCCTTACCAAGTTGTCCGACGCGCATCCGACGGCGTTGCTGGCTGTTGTCTTGCCGCCGGGCGATACCGAGGGACAGGAAGGGTTCCTGTTGTTGCACGGTCCCGGTATTCGGCCGGGGCTCGATCTTGGCCGCGTCGATGCCGTTGACGTCGCACCGACGATTTACGCCTACCTCGCGATCCCGCCGGCGAAGGACCTGATGGGACAACCGCTGGTACGTGCGTTTAAGCCCGGCGCGCGGTCGGCGATGCCAAAAAAGGTTTTGTCGTCGTATCTCGCGCGCGAATGATTGCTACGCGCCGACGGTCGCCTCGATCGCGCGGATAGCGTCGATCCACGCCGCGGGCAAATCGATTTTTTTGCCTTCGACGTAGTCGTAGGAGACGATCGTCCCCTCCCCTGTCGCTGCGACGCGTCCGAGCCTTTTGCTTGCGAGCGCGAAGTCGAGTTTGAATCGGTCCTTTTCGATATCCGTGACGCGCACGGCGGCGAATACCGTGTCCGGAAACGTCACCGGCGCCTTGAAACGCATGGACGCGGAGGCGAGGATGGGGCCCTGGGCGAGCGTCGCGCCGGGCTTCCAGAGCGCGACGCGCTGGAAATATTCGATGCGCGCCGTTTCGAAATAGCGGAAGTAGACGACATTGTTGAGATGCTGAAACGAGTCGATTTCGCCCCAGGCGACGGAAATCGAAACGACAACGGGATATTTGTCACGCAGATCGCTCACGCCGGCCCCCTTTTGCGCGACGATGACCGCGCGCGCCGAAGGCTGTCAAGGCGCGGAAAGTCCATGCGGTACACGGCGAGCCCAGGGGATACACAGGGGACTCGCCGGAAATTTTCTGGAGCCGTTCTCGAAATCCATGCGGCGCATCGCGTCCAACACCAAATTGAAGGAGCGCTCATGAGCAAGGTCAAAATCGTCGTCGTGCTGGGAACCAATCGCAACGAACGCAACAGCGCGATGGTCTTCGAGTGGCTGCGCAGCGTGATCGACGCGCGCGAGGACATCGACCCGAAATTCTTCGACGTACGCGATTTCGCGCTTCCCCGGGACGATTACGGAATGGGGCTTTCCGGCGAATTCCCGGACTGGACCAATGCCATCAAGGAAATGGACGGCATGGTCATCGTCACGCCCGAGTACAACCACGGCTATCCCGGCGTGCTCAAAAGCGTCCTTGACCTGACGCTGAAACCGTACATCCACAAGGCGGTCGCCATCACGGCGGTATCGCGCGGGCCGTGGGGCGGCGCGCGCGTCGTGGAACAACTCGTCGGCGTGGTGCGCGAGCTGGGCTTGGCGGTGACGTTCAGCGATCTGAACGTGCCGAACGTCGAGGATCAATTCAACGACGAGGGAAAGATCAAGGACGCCGACCGTTGGGGCAAGCGCGCCGAACGGATGCTCGACGAGCTCGTCTGGATGAGCCGCGTGCTAAAGCACGGGCGGGAGAACGTGCCGTCGGCGTATCACGAATAAAAGACTGGAAGGCTGAAAGACTGAAAGGCTGGAAGGTCATCGCAATTGCAAATGCCGTCGCGCCCATTCGCAAATTCGTGCGACGGACGTTCCCAATACGCAATTCCCCGTTCCCAATTGCTCCGTGTCCTCTGTGTCTGCCCTGTGTCCTCTGTGTACCGCCGAAAAGAAATTCCCGCGCTACAACGAATGCGCCGCGAAGAACTCCCAGATCTCGTCCGTGGCGTTGAAATCGCCGGTCGGCCAGACGTGCTCCACGCCCGGCAACTCGCAGAGCGTCACCTCGGCGTCGCCCGCGCAGTCCGTGTTGCGTTGACAGTCGAATTCCTGCGCCGTGTTGGTGCAACCATTCAGCTCCACCCAGAAATCGCGTGCCTCGCGACTGCGTTCGACGTCCGTGGTTTCGTCGGCGAGGCCGTGAACGAGCATCACCGGCTGCGGCGCCTCGGCCCCGCAATCCTCCGCCGCGCCGAGCGTGCCGGCGACCGGCGCGATCGCCGCGAAGACGCCCGCGTTGGCCGCGCCGGTGGTGTTGGTGAAGCTCGCGCCGTTTGACCCGCCTGTCGCGTAGATGCGCGCCTCGTCGACGCCGAACTGCGTCACGATATCCTCGATCATCGCGCGCACGAAATCCTGATCGTCCGACGCGCACGCGTTCGCGGTCCAGCGACGGCTGCCTTCGTCGTTCTCCCAGCCCTGCGGCCAGGCGACGAAAAAGCCTTCTTCGTCGCCCTTGGCGGCCAAGCCCGTCGCCACGCGAAGGCCCTCGGGGCTGCTGCCGGCAAAATGAAACGCAACGACGAGCGGCTTCAGCTCCGCCGTCGCGTCGTCCGGCGCGTCGAGCAGGTAGCGCCGTGTGACACCGCCGGCTTCCACGCCGCATTCGAACAGTCCATCGCCCATATCGACGCACCCCGCGTCGACGTCGTCGTCTCCAGAAAGATCGTCGTCGCCGCCGAGGTCGTCGTCGTCGTCATCACCGGCGGCGGCATCATCATCATCGTCGTCGTCGTCTCCGCACGAACACCCGGCAGGCGAGATCGCAAGCGCTGCCGCGACGATAAAAAAGAAAAATGGCGAGGTTTTCAAAAACACAATTTCCCTCCCTGTCGTCCGTCGTCCCTATCCATACGCCTTCATACGACAAAGGCCATGACGAGCGTTACCGCACCGCGACATTTCGCGTCGCCAATGTGAAAAGGCCGGCAAAATGCGGCCGGCCCTTTCGGAAGCTGTCGTCACGTGCCGTGCGATGCCTCGCGCGGCGCGGTCATCAATAGTGCAGAACGAAGACCACGCGGCGGTTGAGCTCACGTTCGGTCTCGGTGTCATCGTTCGGCACGTCGAGCTGCGTCTCGCCGTAGCCGATCCACTCAAGCCTTTCCGCCGGGATGCCGTGTTCGACAAGCCAGTTGTATACCGCTGTCGCGCGGCGCTTGGACAGATCCATGTTGTACTCGTCGGTGCCCTCGGATGACGTGTGGCCTTCGATCGTCAGCTTCTTGAAACCGCCCTCGGCCTCAATCGTCTTGATCTTCTGCAACGCGTCTTCGAGCACGGGGATCGAATACGGCTTGAATTTGGCCGTGTCGTAGTAGAAGTAGATTTTGTCGAGCAGCACGATGATCTTGTTCAGCACCACCGTGGCCTGCGCGGCCTGGCCCTCGGCGACCTGCACCGTCCCGACGTTCTTCTTGTAACCGTCCGCGCTGCCCGTGAGTTCGTAGGAACCGGGTTCGACGTTGTCGGACCACACGCCGCCGGCGAGTGTGTACGTATTTGCCTCACCGGTCGCGGTGTTTCGAATGGTCAGCGTCGATCCGCCGATCGGCTGATTGTCCTTTTGCGAGACGACCTTCACCGACAGCGTGGTGACCGGCTCGGGGATCTTCTTGAGCGTCAGCACAAGCGTCGCGGTCTTGCCGTCCTTGACGGTAGCCGAGCCCGAATCGGACTCGTAGCCGCCCTTCGACGCCGTCACCGCGTACACACCCGGCGTAACCGTCGCCTGATAGGCGCCCGTCGCGTCGGTCATGAGCGTTTGTGGTTTCGCCGCGTACGTTATCGACAGCGACGCTTGCATCGACGCGCCGCTCTCGTCCTGCACCTTGACGATCAGGCGGCCTTCCGTGACGGCGTCGCAATCCGGGTAGTAATCAACGCCGCCGACCAGGCGATAGGACGGCGATCCGACGGAATCGGTCAGGCCGCCGCCTCCGCCGCCGATGAAGCGGATACCGTTGCCGAACTTGTAACGCAGCGTGAGCATCACTTCCTGCGGATTAACCGGGAAGATATCGGCGTCGGAGGTTTCCGTTTGCCGGCCGAAGTATTCGAGCGACGCGGAAAATCCGTACTCCCGTCCGATCGAAACGCCGGCGCCATAGAGGACCGAGCTTCCTATATCGACGCCGATGATCGAACGCTCCGGGCGGAAGAGATAGCCGCCATTCGCGGCAAGGTTGACGATGCCGAAGCGCTTTTCGAGCGCCAGGACGCCGCCGGGATTCACCGTGCCTTCGCCAAGGAAAATCTCCGGATCGCCGGTGGGAAACGTGGCGAACGCGCCGAGCGCGAGGCCGACGCCGATCGTCTCTTCGTTGAGGATCCCGAATTTCAACTCGCCCTTGATGTCACCGAGAAGCGCGTTGCCCTCCAGATCGCCGATGCCCGGGTCCTCGCCGGCGTCCAGGTCGGCGTCGAGTGCGTCAATGCGGCGGGCGTTGCTTTGCAGATGCACGGGGATGTCCGCGCCGACGGACAGCCAGCGCCACAGGCCGATCGCGAGCGTGCCGTTGAGCGTCGTGACCGCATTAACGAACTCGGCCTTGACGTCCGCGGGATCGTCCTTGTCGGTGAGGACAACCGGATCGCTCGCGTAGTTGACATAGATGCCGATGCCGGGACACCACGCGTCAAGCGTGTGCGCATCCTCGATTGCCAGGAAGTTGCCGTTGAAGATGCTGGGACGGAAGACTTGAACATCGATGCCTTCCTGCCCCATCGCCGCCGCGGGCGCGAGCACTGCGAAAACGACAAGAAGAACTGCCCCAACGCGCGTGAGATTCGCCATCGCCTGCCTCCCCGGCTTGGTCGTGGTCGTTATCCGGTCAGTCACAGTCAAAGCCGAACGGCCCCTGGCCGGAACCGCCGCGCAGACCGTTGTCTCCAAATTCAAACACGTCATCCGGCTCCTCGTCGGCCTCGTCCGTCGCGTCGTCATCCGACGGAACGGTCGTGGTCGTCGTGGCGCCGGCCTGCGTCGTCGTTGTCGTGGTGCCGCCAGGAGCGGCCGTGGTTGTCGTCGGCTGCGTCGATGTCGTCGACGTCGTTGTCGGCCCCGAGGTCGAGGTTGTCGTTGTCGATGTGGTGGTCGTGGTCGTTGACGCGCCGGTTGTCGTGGTCGTCGGTTGCGTCGAGGAGGTGGTCGTCGTGGTGG
>JAIOHV010000197.1 GCA_019912885.1 bacterium | reverse complement strand
GGCGACCCGCCCCCCCGCGTGGCCGAGGACATGGTGACCCGCCCGCACCCGGACCTGCCGCCCCTTCACGAGGTGGTCACCGTCCCGGTCTTCGACCGCTACGCCCGCCTGATCTCATCGGCCGGCTACCACCGGGAATCGCAGATCTTCTTTGACGACCGGCGCCGCCTCTTTTCGGATTTCGCCATCCCCGAGACACCCGCCCCCGGCGACGTGGCCCGCGCGCGCGATTTGCTTCTTGACGACCTTTTCGTCGATTTCCCCTTCGCCTCCGTCTCCGACCGCGCCCACGCGATCGCCGCCCTCATCCTGCCCTTCGTCCGCAGAATGATCGCCGGGCCCACCCCGATCCACCTGGTCGAGGCGCCGTCCGCGGGAACGGGCAAGACGCTCATCGCCGAGTGCATCAGCCTCATCTTTTCCGGCGCGCCGGCGCCCATCATGACGATCTCCAAGCAGGAGGACCGCGTCACCGACGCCATCACCTCCCTTTTCCAGTCCGGCGTGCAGATCGCGTGCATCGACAACATCTCCCAGCGGCATGGCCTGGACTCCGCGAACCTCGCCGCCGCGGTCACCTCCGAGACCTGGTCGGCCCGGCAGTTCCACCAGCAGCGGATGCTCGTCTTCCCCAACGACATCTGCTGGATCGCGACCGCGAACAACCCGGACCTGTCCCTCGAGCTTGCCCGCCGCTCCATCCGCATCCGGATCGACTCGCACCTGCCCCGGCCGTGGGAACGCGACGGCTTCAAGCACGACCCCATCAAGCGGTGGATCCTGGAAAACCGGTCGGAACTCGTCCGGTCCTGCCTCACGCTCGTCGCCCACTGGATCGCCGAGGGCCGCCCCGGCACCACCCGCCGCCTGGGGTCGTTTGAGTCCTGGTCGTACGTCCTTGGCGGGATTCTCTTTGCCGCGCAAATCCCCGGCTTCCTCGAAAACCAGACGGAGCTCTACGCCGCGGCCGACAACCGCTCCGCCGAGTTCTCCGCCTTCATCGAGGCCTGGTCGCAAAGCGAGGAATCCGCCGGCGCGCGCTCCTCCGGCGACCTCGCCAAGTTCGCCGTCGAAAACAATCTCCTCGTCGAATCCCTCGGCGACGCCTCCGCCCGATCCCAGTCCATCCGGATGGGCATACTGCTTCGGGAAAACCGCGATCGCGTCGTTAACGGATTCTGCATAAAAATGGCGATCGACGGGCACTCGAAGGCCAAGCTCTGGGCGCTCGTCAGGTCAATTTCTCTTGAGGAGGGCGCCTTGAATCCTGCGGAATGTGCGGTATGTTCCGAATTTGACATAACGCAACATACCGCCGAGAAAAGCCAGTTAAATCTAGGACTTGCGGAATGTGCGGATAGTGCGGATAGAAATACACTCTACGCGGGTGAGAATTTCCAACCGGACAACCGGACAATCGGACAACCGGACACGCCTTCTACACGTATAGGAGATATCGGGGAAAACATTCCCGCACATGCCGCACATTCCGCAAATATTCGGAAAGATGACGGAAATTCTGCGGCATGTTTGGAAAACGCCAAAAACCATCATGCCGCACATACCGCAAACGGCGATGACCTCGACTTAAGCCGCCTTCCCGACACCGAGGAGGACGACGCATGACGACCGCCGCCGTCCTTCCCCGCGTCGCTTTCGACCTCCTTGTCCCCCCGCCGGACAAATACGCCACGCCCCCCGAGCTTCGCTTCCGGCACGAACTTTTCGCCGCGACCTCCCTTCTCATCCGCGAAATCGAACTCGACGACGCCGCCTCGCCCGTCAATCCCGCCATCACGCTTGACCTCATCCTCGACGAAGCCGGAAAGCCCACCCCCTTCCGATTCGTCACCCCGACCTACTACGCCTGGCTCCACACGCGAATGAAGATCGCCAAGGCCCACGCCGAGGCCGGCCGCATCTCCTCCGACGCCTGGGAAACCCTGCGCGCCCGATTCGCCGTCATCCACGATTTTGCCGTCTGGCGATACGGCCCCGCCCGCATCCTCGCCGCCGTCAAAGCCTTTGACCCGAAAATGGCGAAAGCCTACGAGCCGCCCGCAAATCCCCTTGAGCCGCGTGTTGAAAAACCCAAACCCGCCGTTTCGAAACCAACCCCGTCCACGGGGGCAAACGGGAAATCGTCTCCGAAATCCTCCGGCGATTTCATCGACCGCCTGCGCCGCCTCGCCGACAAGAACGCCAAGGAAAGGGCGAGTGCCGACGCGAGGGGGAATCGATGAGCCGCGTGCCCGCCCACCTCCTTTGCCTTTCCTGCGCGCTCCTTGGCGAGGAGCCACTTGAGCCCGACGAGATCGCCGCCGGCTATCGCCCCCTCTGGAATTGCCGCGCGCCGGACCCCCGCTTTGAACTTCGTGAAAAGGAGCTTTTGCCCGTGTTTGCCGTCAATGCCCCCTGCCCGGACTTTTCGCCGACGCCCGAATCCCTGGCCTTAAAAGCCGCCAAGGCCCGGCGCCGGCGCATCAAACGCGGCCGCCCCCGCGGCTCGCGCGTCGGATTCGTCAACCTCGCCGACATCCTCGACGGGCCCGAACTCGCGCTCCTTGTCGAGCGCCACCCCGGACGGCTGGTCTGGGTCGAACGCGGCCGAGATCGCGCAAAGACGCGAACGCCGAATTCCTCGAAGTACCTGCGCATCAGCGAGATCGACGCCCCGGACGCGACAAAGGCCAGGCTCCGCGAGCATCCCGGGAGCCTCGTCTACATCCCGACCGGAAAACCCGGGCACGAGCACATCCACGAGATGCGCGAAGACGGAATCGCCGTCCGGGAAATCGCAAGACGCACCGGACACACCCGGCGGTGGATCCAGCGCATCTGCAACGGCGCCGGAAACGGGAAAGGGCCGGGGAAGGGCAAGCCGTGAGCGAAAAACCGCCGGAAAAGGGATGGGTGTCTCCCCCGCCGAAAAAGAGGGGTCGTCCAAAACCACAACCTTTTCCAACGCTGCCTGAAAGAATCCGCTGCGTGGCGCGCAAGCGGGGCACGACGATCCAGTGCCGGAAGCTCGCGGTCGCCGGGAAGACGACCTGCCGGTATCACGGCGGGAACGGCGGCGGCGACGGAAATCCGCGCATCGACGAACTGAACGCGCGCCGCGTCCCGATCTTGAGGGAAACCATGAAAGACAACGCCCTGGCCGTCACGCACGGTCTGTTCGCCAAGAAGATCCTCACCGACGAGGAGCACGAGTTTTACGACAACTCGAAGTCCATGCTCCGCGAGAAGTATCCGGACCTGGATGAGGCCGCGGACGAGATGCTGCTCCACATGGTCTGCATCCATGCGGCCAAGCTCGCGAGCGCCTACCAGAAGGACCACAAGGAGGGGATCGAGTTCAATTCGGGCCGCATCCGCCTTCTCATGAAGGACCTTGGCATCCGCAAGGACCAGCGCACCGGCGGAAGCAAGAGCGGGGTGCTCACGCCGGCCGAGCTTGCCGCCGCGGTCCTTTCGCAGGCGCAGGCGCGGGGGCTGCTCGAGGGCGGGCGCCTGCGCATGGTCGAGATGGAAATCGGCGCCGCGCCCCGTGGGGGCGAGGGGGAGCCGGGGCGACCGGAGGTGTCGCACGCCAGGCGCGCGCGTGTCTTCCCGGCGCGAACGATGGACGCGGCGAGCACGGACGACGAGTAGCGGATGCGGCCGGAGTGCATAATCGGCCAGGCGCGGGTGTTACCAACCTACACCTTGGGAACACGGCGACGGCGAACGGGCGCCCCTCAGATCGTCTGACGCGGCGTGCCTGGCTGCAGTACGGCGGCGGTGCCACGGGCTGATTTCAGACGTCGCGACGCGGCACGCGGGCGGCGGCCCGACGGCGGCGCGATGCCCGAGGTGGCCGCGCCCTGGGCACCCCCTCCCCCCGAAAACCCGAAAATTTCGGCCGAAGCCCTTTCTCAGGGGCCTTAATACCCTCTCTCTCCCAAAAAATGGCCGATTTTCGGGGATTCCAAGGACTTCCAGAAGCGCGAAAAATCCTCTGAAATCATCATCGTCAGTCCAGTTACACAAATTTCGCGATCAAAAAAACCCATTTTTCAAAGCCATAGGCTGGATCGTCAAATAATTTTCAAAAAATCTTTTTTTGGCCTTTACAAAGGTTGGCTGTCAGTGGGACGCAAGTATCACGATACTTGAAATTGAAAAACGAAAACGCGAGCGAAAACCGCTAATTGGAGGAAAGCATGCCCGTCCCTGCGATGGCAGAAGAACTTTATCAAGAGACGATTCGGACATTTAACGTCGAAATCGAATCGCGAACGAAGCGACTTCAATCTCTTTACACGTACCTCTCCGGCGAGACGCAACGCGCCAGCGACAGACTCGCAAACGGCGAGATCGCCAATTCCCTTGGATCGATTCAGGGGAGCGGTAGTGAAGCGGATCGGCTTGCCGGCGAGATAGCCAGTTTGAAGCAGCTCAAGAAGCAAACCGAAAATTTGTGGAACTACTTGACGCGCGAAAAGGGAGCCGCCGCATGACGGTCCGTGGTGTGATCGACCGCCGACTCACCGTCCGAAAAGCGATCTGGACGTGGCGCTCGGATTCGACGATCACGAAGTTCGACCGCCACCAGTTCATCGAAGACTTCATGCACGCCCTTGGCGACGAGGTTATTGAAAGCGAGTCGTGGCGGGGCGAGGCGGAGTGGCTGGCGCACGATCTCACTCCGACGGGTCAGCCAGTGATCATACCGGAGGCGCCCGACGAGCTTTTGCACCATGTACTTGATCTGATCCTGCGCGAGCAGTCGAGCATTCGTCAGCGCCGCGGGCTTTCCGTCACGATGGGCGAATTTCTCGAAGCGTTTCGGGGCTATTTCTCGGAATTGGAAGTCCCGCTCGATTTTCTGTTTATCGACGAGGTCGAGAAAAATTGGGACAGCGAGTACGCGGAGTTTTGCGTGATGCAGGAGGAAGAGGCACGGATGGCCGCCGAGGCTGAACCCGCGGAACCGGAAGAAAGGCCGCCCGAGTGACCCCCCCGTGGGTGATATCGGATCTGCAGGGGATAGTTGCGTTTAACCATAGGAATAAATTCCTACGCGCCTAATGGGTGCCAACGCGGAGGTCTGTGATGACGACGAGAAATCATGAAGCGCGGAAGTCGAATTTGCGACTGCGATGCACGGTGAGCGATGCGTACGCCGCGCTGAATTGTGCGCCGCGTCCGGTGTTCGAGGGATACGCGCCGGACGTCGAGCAGTTTGTGCGTCGGGATGTTTGGGAGAACGAGATTCACGAGCGGGAAATTCCGAAGCGTTACTGCATCGAGCGGTTGCGCGAGGGGCAGGGGGCGGAGCCAAGCGGCACCGGCGACCTGTTTCGTTTGATGCGATGCGGGCGGCACTTCTTCGTCGCGCCTTTCGAGGGCGCGGGCCCGGTCTGCGAATGGTCTCGATTTGTGGCGGAGGGCGTCTGATGTCCTCCGATCGCATCTACTTCAAACGTTCCGGGGCGTTCGTGACGACGGTTTGGAATGGGAAGACCTTCCAGGCCGTCCGGATGATCGCCGAGGACGAGCGGGATGGATTCGTGACAGCGCTGTTTGCGCAACTCGCCGGCTCGTCGAATTTCGCGAAGGAAGATCTGCCTGATCCGAAAAAATGGACGTTGCTGCGCACGAAAGCGCGCGGGCGCGTCGTTTTCACGGTCTGGCGAAAAGACCTCACGAATTACGAATGCTCGACGGAGGCGAAGTCGGCGCGACTGCGCTGGCTGTTCGTCGGGCCCACGACGGCGGGCGCGTGGTTTTTCGCGCTACGCCACCTGGTTCGAATCACGGGCATCGGTGATCGCGTCACCTTCTCGGCAATAACCGAGAAGGCGAAGGAACTCGCCGGCGACCCGGAAGCGACGAAAAATTTTCCCTACGAGGCGGTCGCCGAGCGCGGTGATATCGCGAATGAGGGCGTGTCCGCAGTGCTTGTCCGCTGGGAGATGACAGATTGGTACACGCATCATCTCTGCGACCTGTTCGGGATTGAGCGGCGGAGCACGAACGACGCCGACGCCGACATCGAAAACTCCACCACAAACGAATACGACAACGGAGGAAACGACTGATGCAGGACTCGTTGTTTGGAGCGCTGTTTGAACTGCCGACGGCGCCGGTTGAGACGAAGCAAGAGCGCCAGGCGCGACTGCTCGAGGAGATGCTGACGGGGAGTCGACGCGAGAAGGAGACGGCCGCGGCGCAGGAGCAAGAGGGCGAGCTGCTCGCGTTCACCGGGCGGAAAGCGAATACGGAATTTGGGCGATATCAGCTCGCGGCGTCGAAACACTGCCAGTATTTCACGCCCGTCGATTTCTCGAATCTGCTGAAGGAACTCGTCGAAGCGAAGTTTGAGGTTCCCAACGGCGCCGTTGTATTCGATCCGACGTGTGGATCCGGCCGTCTGTTGCATCCTTGGAAAAAGAGCGGGTTTGACGTCATCGGCGTTGAGATCGACGACATGGTCGCGCGGCGTGCGCGATCGCTTGTCGGGATCGAGTCGGTGCGTGGGGGAGACATCCTCAAATACGTCGATCACTGCGACGAGATCGCTTCGGTGGTGATGACGAATCCGCCATTCGGATTGACTTGGGACATCGAAGGGAAGGCCGACCTTTTCAAGCGGGTGAAGGTCGGCGCGAAACGAAATTCCATCCGGGGTGAGCTTGTCGCGATCGAAGCGGCCTTGCGCGCGGTCAACACAAGATTCAGCGAATGCGGATTGATCGTGGCGATTTTGCCGGAGGGGTTCGCCGACGACGAGGAATATCGAAACGCGCTTGTCTGCGAGGAATCGCGCGCGCATGTCGTGCTCGACGTTGCATTCGAAAATCTGTTCAAGGAATACCGCATACCCGCCAAGGCGCGGCTGCAGGTCCTCTACGTCACCGGGACGACCTACGACGAACATTACCGGCTTGGCGTGCCCGGCGAATTGCCCCGCGTCCGGGGGCGGATCGATTACGCCGCGCCGGGATGGGAAACGGAGCTTCGCGCGCTGTGGGATCGGATCGATACGAGCGTCGGCCGTCACTCCATGAGCTGGCCGTGCCGCGACGCCCGCCCGCTTCCGGACCTCTCAAAAATCGAATTCATACCACCGTCGGCTGAAGTCAGTCTTTCGGCGCGCGGCTTGATTGCGTCGCCGGCGGGAGCGGCGATGCTCGGTTTCGTCGACGAGGTCTTCACCGAGTACGATCCGATTCGCGGAATTCAAGGCCCCGCGATCGCGGGATGTGCGTCACGCGTTTCGCTTCTCGCCCACGGGGTGGATCGGGCAAATTCGTACTTGTCGGCCGCGGGCTTTTCTGTTGCGCCGATGCCCAGGCTCGAGCGTGAACGGCTTGAACGCGCCAGACGCCGATACGAATTTCTCGGAACGCCAGTGCGTCGTCCGCAGTCGCACGACCGCATTGCGTATTACCTCGATCAGCCATACGTCGCGGCGCAGGACGTTCGCGACGACAGCGGCAATCTCGTCTGGAAGGCGGGCCGCACTTACGCCTTCCGCCCGGGCTGGTACCGCGACAACGAAGTGGTCAAGCGCGAGGAGCGGGAGGATTCGAAAGGTCGCGCGTTTGACGAAATCACTCGAAAAGAATCGGCGGTCCTTAAAATCCGGGTCGACAGCGAAACCGGCCCGCAGTTCATCGAGGACAAAAACGTCGATGAGGTCCGGCGCCTCGTCGAGGCATTCGGACTTCCCGATGTTCCCGTCGTCGAAGACCGATATCCGGAAATCGTCGAGTCCTATCGCCGACAGCTCGAAAGGAGATTCCCGTTCCTGTTTGATTACCAGCGCGAGGACGTCGCGCGCCTGGCCACAAAAAACACGGGTTACCTCGGATACGAGATGGGCGGCGGCAAGACGGTCAGCGCCGCAACATGGGCATCGGCAAGGGGATATCGTCGCGTGCTCGTCGTCTGCCAATCCGGTCTGGTTGGCAATTGGTTGAACGAGCTTCCGAAATTCGGATTCAAGATCATCGAGTTGCGGAGTCACTCGGCGATCGCGCGCCTGCGCGCCGAAGTGGCGGCGTCAAAGAAATCTCCAAACAAGGCGTCGGACGGAACGACGTTTTACGTCACGTCATACGAATTCATCGCCAACGGCGATCGTGCCTATGATCCCTGGACGTGCCACCGGGAGCGCGAGGATGCGGAGCCGCACCACGTTGAAGGCAACCTCTCTCATTCCTGCCGGGAATGCGGTCGCTCGTACCTCACGATGTTCCCGGCATGTCCGAAATGCGGCGAGAAACATGGGTGGAGCGGGATCTGCAGGTCGTGCGGGTACCGTGCCTTCACGTACGGCACCGGGCCAGGGCGACGCGGAGCAAATTCGTACCCGGCGATTCGTTACATCCGAAAACTTTTTGGCGCGGTGCTCGTCGACGAAGCGCAGGAAATGAAATCAAAAACCTCGCTGAGGGGGCAGGCGGTTCGCTCAATCCGCAGCCGCGGGCGGCTGGTGATGACCGGGACCATCATGAAGGGCTACATCACGGACATCTACTGGACGATGGGCTGGCTGCTCGGCCACGATACGCCGCTATTTCCGTATCCCTACCGCGCGGGATCGCGCCGCTTTCTCGACGAGTTTGCCACTTACGAGTTTGTGGATCGCGAGTTCTCGGAGACCCTGAGCCGCGGCCGTGCGAAATTGATCCCCGAGGTTTCGAACCTCAACCGGTTCCGCCGCCTGCTGGCGCCGATGTCGGTGCGACGGACGAAGGCTGACATGCCGGAGCTCGCCGCGCTTCCAAAGAAAACGCGAAACGTCGAGTTTCTGGAAATGGATCGGGAGCACGCGGACCTCTACGCGAATATCGGCGCCGAGGCGCGCGAGAACATTTCGCGTGAATTCGCGTCGGCGTCACGAAACGATCGCGAGATCAACATGGGCGTCATCAGCCGGAACCTCTGGATGATGCACTACGCGGCGACCGCGCCAACGTCCCCCCGCGTGGAAGGGGCGCTCCCGGAGGGAACCGAATACTCGAAATTGCGCCGCCTCGGCGAGATTCTCGAAAAGGCGCGCGCCGCCGGCGACAAGGTGCTCGTCTTCTCGGGGCTGCGCGACATGCAAGATGAAATCGCCCGCTACCTGAAAGAGCGCGGCATCAATTTCATGTCGATCTTCGCGGATACGCCTTCGGCGAAGCGAATTTGTTTGATCCAACAGTTCGAAGAAGACGAGGACTGCACGGCCATTGTCACCGGACTCAACGTGCTCAACCGAGGCTTCACGATCATCCGCGCGAACCATGTCGTCATCACGGACATTGGGTACACGCCGGAGCCGCATCGTCAAGCCGAGGACCGCGTGCATCGTCCGGGACAAAAGAAGGACGTGCATGTCCACTATCTCTTTTCGGCGGGTACCATTGACGAGCACATCTATCAGGTGACCGAAGCAAAGCAGGTCGCAATCGACCAGGCGATCGACGGACGGGTTGATACGGCGACCGCGCGGTACCTGAAAGAGAGCGCCGGCGACGTTCGTCTCGCGGTGGCGAAATTGCTTGTCTCGGAAATCGTCTCGTGATAAACGGTAGGAAATTAATCCTACGGCTGATCCCATGGACCTGACGCTCAAAGAAATCCAGGCGATGCTGAAAGATCCCAACTTGCGAATGATCGACGGCCTGACCGTGCGTCAGGCCGCGATCGTTTTGAGCCGAAGCGAAAAGACGATCAACGCGCAAATCGACAAAGGAAAACTGGCGACAAAACAGACGGGCGACAAACGACGCCTGATCGAAGCCAGGGAGGTTATCCGCTATGCGAAAATCCATCGGAGCGAATAGAAGTTCGAACGAGCCGCGCGCGGTCATCGGATACACCCGAGTTTCCACGGAAGAACAGGCTCGCGAGGGGCTCAGCCTAGAGGCGCAGGAACTGCGGATCCGCCAGTGGGCGGAACTGTACAGCCACCAGGTTGAGCACATTTACAGCGACCCCGGCATTTCCGGTCATCGCCTCTCGAATCGACCGCAAGCCCAAGCTGCGCTCGATCGCGTGTGCGAAACCAAGGGCATTCTCGTCGTATACGCTCTATCGCGCATCTCTCGCAGCACGATCGACTGCATTGATATTGCGGCGCGGCTGGAGAAGGCCGGCGCGGACTTTGTCAGTATTTCGCAGTCGCTGGATACCAGCAGCCCGACGGGCAAATTCATCTACCGCGTGTTGGCGGCGGTCGGGGAGTTGGAGCGCGATCAAATCTCCGAGCGCGTTACCGAGGGCATGGCCGTCGCCCGCGCGAAAGGGCGACGCATCAGCCGGCATCTACCTTACGGCTACACCGCGAGCCTCCATGGCGAACTCATCGAAGTCGAGGTTGAGCAGCTCGCGATCGTGCGCATGCACGAAGCGCGCGACGCCGGCGCCGGCTTCCGGGAAATCGCACGCATGCTCGAAAACGAAAAAATCCCAACAAAACGTGGCGGGCGATGGTCGGCGAAAACCGTGCGCGGTATCCTGGAATTTCCACGCCCATTTGAATCCGTTGCCGGGGCGGCCAATACGGCCTCCAACAGGCTCCACAAAAGTTTTTCTTCCGGCCGCCCCTATACAACCACCCCGGCGGCGCCGTGAATGCTTCCAGGACGGATAAACGCGAAACACGCAGAATTACAAAAATACAGTCCCGCAGGACATCAAAATTCGGCTTGAAATGGGGTTCCGACTGTGGGAGGAACAGCGCCCCATCGGGTCAGGAGGCGACATGGGACGCATAAAGCTAACGGTACGCGGTTACAATTTCTTCGAGTGCTCGTCCGCGATGCAAAAGGCCATCCGGCGCGGCGACGCCCCCGTGGCGGGGTACTTTGCGGTCGAGTTATTCGAGTCCGGATTTATCCATTACGTCTGGAAACGGCTCTTGACGATTTCGGCCGAGGATTGCTTCGGCGTGATCACTCAAGAGATCGAGTCCTTGCACCGCGCGCATCAGTTCGTCACGCAGGACGGGAAGAAAAAGACGCGGGTCTTTCTTGGCAAGGCCGTGATCCTTCTTTGCCAGGCGCCGAAATGCCGCGATGCCGACCACCTGACGAATTTAATTTATGACCGCCGCATTGACATGAGCGATGAGCAAATCGAGGCTGCGCTCCAGGATGCCCGCGAGAACACCGTCCCCATTCCGGACTATGCCTACGACGTTCACACGAGCCGCGGGCGCGGTCGTGGCATGACGAAGGAAGATTTCTTTCGCGAGGAATTCGAGGCCCTCTCCCCCAGGGAAAAGGGGCTGCTCGACAATTCCGTCGCGAAGGTGGTGAAACCTCAAGGTGAATTGTTTGCCCGCTGAGCAGCCTGAACACACGCATCAGCTCGAATTCGTTTCGCTCGACAAAGTCGCGCGCTACCAGAAAAACCCCAAGGCCCACAACCTGACACAGATTCGCGCCAGCATCGCGCGGCACGGCTTTATTGCCCCTCTGCTACGCAACGATTCAACCGGCGAGCTGCTCGCCGGGCATGGACGCCTCGATGCGCTGATGGAAATGCGCGACGAGGGCGCAAGCCCGCCCGAGGGAATCCGCGTGGATCCAAACACCGGCAATTGGCTCGCGCCAGTGATCAGCGGCATTGCTCTGGACGAGCAGGACCATGCAAGTTACGTGCTCGCGGACAATCGCCTCGTTGAACTCGGCGGGTGGGATGACGACCTGCTGCGCGAGCTTCTCGAATCGCTCGAATCCGGAGAGGGAATGGCCGGGACGGGCTTTTCCGATAGCGATCTCCGGGAGCTACTCGATGAAGGGGGCGCGGCCGCCAAGGACCAAACGGCCGTCGATAGGCCCCGCATGGACCTGCAGCCGTTCGAACATTTCGATTACGTCGTCCTGATGTATCGCGACGTGCGTGACTTCATGCGCGCGCAGGAGCTGCTCGGAGTGAAGCGCGTCGACGCGTCGGTCGCCGCGGGCAAACGGAAAAAGATCGGCCTTGGCCGCGTCGTCGACGGGAGGAAATTGTTTGCGCTTGTTGAAGGTCATCATGTCGAGAAGCCGACCGGAGACCATCTCGACGCACCGTCTGATTCCTGACGCGTATTTGGTGGTGCCGAAATCGGAGATCGAGCTCTATCGGCCTACGGGCCTGCCGATCACGGCGATTCCGGACGAAATTCGCGGCGCATCCCGCGTCAAGAACTGGATTCTTCGCCATTTCGACGAGCGGATCATCGTAATTCTCGATGACGACGTGACGGCCGTTGCCTGCATGGTCGGCCGGCGCCGGCGCTTTCTGACGGTCCCGGAGATCGCGCAGGTGATCGAGCGGACGGCGATTTGTGCGGACGACCTGGGCGTGAGCCTTTTCGGTTGGAATCAGTCGAACGGCGACGTGCGCAAGACGCGCGGTTTCGAGCCGTTTGGGCTGACCTCCTGGGTGAGCGGAATTCTCGGCGTCATCGGCCGCGATTTTTATTGGGACGAGGAGCTGATTTTTCGAAGCGACGCGGACTTCAATCTCCGTCACCTTCTGGAGGAGCGCGTGATTTGGAGTGACCAGCGGTTCTCTTTCGTCCAGAAACGCGAGACGAACCGTGGTGGGAACGCGCTCTATCGCACCGCGGAAAAGGTCGAGCGCGAGATGCGCGTTCTGAAACGACGCTGGGGACAATACATCAGTTTCAAACGCCACAAAGGCGTGGTGGGGCTGACCCTCTCGGTCCCGCGGCGGCAATCTCTTCCAACCTAAAAAAATCGCCGCCCTTCAAAACATGAAAACGCGCCGCGCATAAAGGCGGAATGAGCGTCGAATCGACCGCCGGCCGTCCTGCGCATGCCGTTCTTGCCGCGATCAAGGGCGAGGCGGCCTACGAGGACATTGTGCCGCTGCTCGAGGATATCGAGCTGCAGCGCCTCATCGTCGTCTGGTCGAAATTCCCCGTCGTGTTCACGCCCGACGAAAGCGAACCACCGATCAATGCGCGATCGCGGTGGGAGTGGCTTTGGCAATTTTCCCGGTTTGATGAATCGGAACTGGAACGCCACCTCGCGTGCCCTTCCTCGATCCGCGTACTCATCACGCGCGCGAAGGCGACGCGGCTGATCTATCCGGACGGGACGGTCCAAGACAACGCCTTGAAGCTGTTGCGTTCGCGTATCGCGGCCGCGCTCACCGGAAAGCTGAAGCGATGAGCGCCGCACCGTCGCACGGTTACGAAATTGATCCGAGAGCGCTCGAAATCCTCCTTTCGCCGCGGCTTTGGGGCGAAACCTACCTCGTCGATCGCGACCTGTCGAAGCGGAGGTTCTGGGATCACCAGGTCGAAGACCTCGAATGTCCCGATCCCCGGATCATTCATCAGGACGGCCGCGACGTCGGGAAGTCCATCGACATTTCCGGCCTCGGCCTGCATTTCTGTTTCACGAACAAGGGCAAGGAGGTTCTCGTCACCGCGCCGCTTCAGGGGCACCTGGACAACATCGTCGAGGAGATCGAGTGGCAAATCGATCACGTCCCGGAGATCAACGCGTCCGTCGCGAGAAAGCGGGGCGGGCGATCGCTCGATATCAAGCGCGCGCCGTACTACCGGTTGCGCTGGGCCAATGGCTGCCTGCTTCATCTGGTTCCCGCCGGGCATGACGGATCCGCGCTGCGCAGCTATCACGTCGACTTTCTCATCGTCGACGAGGCGGCGCGCCTGACCAACAAGGCGTGGAAAGCGGTGGACGGCTGCCTGAAATCGGGGGGGCGCCTGCGCGCATATTCAAATCCCGATGGCCGCCGCGATACGCCCTACTACCGATACACGAACTCGAAAGACTGGACGGTGTTCAAGTGGCCGTCGTGGCTGAACCCGAACTGGAACGAGGAAACGGCCAGACGCAAGGAGGAACTGCACGGCGGGCGCAACACGGAGGGGTGGGTCCACGAGGTGGCCGGCGAGCACGGCTCTCCCGCGTACGCGGCGTTCAACCTCGATCATTTCTACCGCTGTCAGCGCGAGAAGACCGGATGGAATTATCTGGCGATCAACGGAGAGGATTTCGAGGACATCCTGTCGCTGAGCGACGACGGCCACGGCGTGGAAGAGCCGATCCGCGAGCGGATCGCCGAACTGCTCGGCCCTCTCGCCGGCGTGCCCGGCGTCGAGCATCACGCCGGCGTGGACTTCGGTTATACGAACGATCCGTCCGAGATCGTCATCGCCGCCGTGGAGGAGACCGAAAAGGGTATTCCCATTCTTGTCAGCAAGGTTCGCATCCATTGTGAGCGGCTTCCGTATCCGATCCAGGCGGCGCTGCTTGGCGAGATCGATCGCCTTTACGGCTTCGGCAGTATCGGCCTTGACGCCGGAGGAAACGGCCTTTC
Organism: bacterium; assembly: GCA_019912885.1. NCBI lineage: Bacteria > bacterium. The sequence goes on along the minus strand of JAIOHV010000197.1, from coordinate 53,640 downwards.
CGTCTATCAAGAACTGAAAACGCTCGACGCGTTCGCCGATCTGCGCGGGGACGGTCTGATCGATCGGCTGCGCGTCTATCAGTTCGGTGAAAACATTCTCGTCGATCGCGACGAGGACACCGAAGAAAAGATCCTGCGAAACGCGAAGGTCTTCGCGACGGACCTCTGGTCGAAATGCATGCAAAGGAAGGGCGTCGTTTTCCCAAAGGAAGACGAGCAGCTCGAAGACCAGATCATCGGACACACCTACACCCGAACCGCGCGGACCATCGTTTATCGGAAAGGTTCCGATCACATCCTCGATGCCTATCGCGTTCTTTTCCTCGCGCGCGAGTCCGTGACGCGGCTGGACCGGCTGAAAGAAGCCGTCGAAATCGAAGTTCCTCGGGTGCATTCGCGCTCCACGGAAGCTTTTTGGTGAGGTGAACTGTGGCGGAAGATCAAAGCCAGGGAATGACAACGGGAAACGTCGAGGTGCTGCCGGTCGAGCTGCTCGAAACGAAGGCGAGCCGACGATTTTCGGCTCGCACGGACTCGGCGACCGTTTACCCGAAGACATGGCACGAAGAAGCCTTCAAGGCCGCCGACCATTACCGCAAGGCGGGATATCCCCGTTCGATCGTCAACGCCTTCATCACACTGGCTTTCGGCGACGCCATCTTCGCGCAAAAAGTCGTCGATGAGAGCGGCGAGGATCTCGGCGAAGACAGGCTTAAGGAGGTCAACGGGGCGATCCGGAAAAAGAAGGTTCTCTCGCACTTGAAGCAGCAGATTCAGCAGCTGCTCGTGAAAGGGGATCTCGTCGGTTTCTGGGAAAGCGACCGCGACATGGCGCGCGTCGTCAATCCCATCGGCATCGAACCGAAATACGAGAAGGGCGAGCTGAAAAGCGCGATCCAACTCCCGGTCGACAAAAAGGGGAAGGCGCGAACAGGCGGGCTGGGTGAAAGCCTCGACATCGAGGGTCTTTTTCATGCGCGCTGGGACGCCGCGGAATTCGAGGCTCACGGCAATTCCATGCTGTTGCCCGCGTTTGAAGAGATTGAACTTCTCGGGGATTTGCGAGCCGCGGATCGGGCGATCGCCAAACGCTGGGCGAATCCGATCCTGATCGCGCGCGCCGGCGGCATGTTCGGCAACAAGCTGATTCATTGCACGCAGGACATGCTCGATGACATGGCGAAAAACATCGACGAGTCGGACAAGCGCAGCACGCTGATCTGGCCGTATTACTACGACGCGAAGCTCCTTGGCACCGAAGGCGAGGTTCTCGATACCGATACCCGCAAGAAGTCCGCGCAGGAAGCGATCGCCGTCGCGATGGGATTCCCCCGCACTCTTTTGACCGGCGACGGCGCCACATTTTCGACGGCGCAGGTGGCGAGCGAAAAACTCGCGCTCACGCTCGACGCGATTCGCGAATACGCCTGGGCGTATCTGGATTGGCTGTTCGGCTTTCTCGTGCGTGGCGCGACGGTCGAATGGGGTCATCGCGGTTTTTCCCAGTTCTCGACCACGGCGTTCAAGGAGATGGTCGGGAAACTTCACGAACAGGGAATCATCAGCCGCCGCACCGCCCAGACGTGGCTCGCGATCAATCCCGACGAGGAAGCGGCTCAGGCCGCGCAGGACGAAATCCGCGTGCGCCCGACGATGAGCGTGCAAGACATCATCGGGCTCGTTTCGACCGGTGTCATCACGCCGCAGGACGCAGCGGAGATGCTGGGATTTGATCCGGGCAAGGCCACGGGAAGCGCGACGCAGGACCCGGCGACGGTCGCGGGTCGCGCCAACAACGGTGTGCCGCCCAACGACAAGGCCGCGTAAGCGTCGTGCGCGTTCGCCCCGCCAGAATCGCTCGGGCGCGTGTCGCGAAGAAATTCGCGCCGGCGCTTCGTCTCGCACGGCGGCGCTCGGCGATCGCGCGGTCGCCATCGAAGCACGAGCACCGCGCGGCGTCGATGGGAACAGGCGCGAACGTCCTCGCCGATCGGATACAGCGATCCGCCGACGACGCCATGGCGAAGTTGCGCGAAAAATCCGACGCGCATCTTGGCGAATACTTCGAGCATCTCGCCGCCGCGGAAAAGGACGTTCGGCAGGCGATCGCGGAATTCACGCTGGATCCTCAATCCGAAAGTCCGGCCAAGCTCGCGCGCCTCGAATCGCTGAAGTCCGAAATCGATCGCATCGTCGACGACATGAAGGCGCGGCACGAGGGGCTCGCGGAGCGCCAAACGGAGGAGGGGTTCGACGACGGCATCGGCTCCGGCGTCGCCGGCATGCGCGCGCGCCCCGCCCCCCGTGGATGGGGAGTCCTCACAGACGCGCAGATCGCAACCGCAACGGCGCGCGCGGCAACGCTGATCGACCGGGCGGGGCTGGAGTTTCTCTCCGCGTATCGTCTCGAGCTCGCCGGCAACGTCGCCGACGAACTGAAGTCGAAAATCAAATCGGCGGTCGCCGGCGGAATCGTCCGTGGTGATTCGATATCGACGGTTGTCCAGAACCTCGGCCGGGTCATCACCGACCCGGAAAAATTTCGCCGCGCCGGGCAGGAAACGCCACGGGGATTCGTGGGGCGGGTATTCCCCTCGGCCGCGAACCGGCTTGCCGCGATCGTCGAGACGGAAAACAACCGCGCCCACAATCAGGGGCGCGTGGCCTTTTACACGGATGTCGGCATCGGGCGCGTGCGGTGGCTGACGTCGGGGCTGTATGACTGCCCCGTCTGCTCGCCGCGAAACGGCAAGGTCTACAAGCTCGACGAACTCCCGACGATCCCCGCGCACACGCATTGCGACTGCGTTGTCGTCGGAGAGCCGGATGTCGATGACCGTGACGAGATGAGTGCGATGAAAGCCCCCGGGGATTACGGTGTCGTCGATGAGCCGGATTCGCCCCCGACAAAAAAAACCGGTGCGAAATCGAGGTTTGAGCCGAAAAAAATCAAGCACCTCCGTGGCGTCGAAAACCACATCAAAAGCGAATACGGAATTCAGAGCGTCAGCTTGAAGGACGCGACGATTGAAGTCGCGCAGGAAACGGCGCGCGCGGTGGAGGAGATGTTTCGTCGTGGTTACCCAATGCCGAGGACCATCAGCACCTACGCGCGGAAAGATGGCGTGCTGGCAATGGCGGACCACGAAAGCGTTTCCCTGAACGTGACATCATTGAACAAGATGGAAAAGGCGATTCGTGCCGGCAAGAACAAGATCGATCCGAGGTGGTTCAGGGACAACAGCACGGCAGGCACGGTTAGACACGAATTCGGGCACGTCGCGCATCGCCAAAGCGTACCTGTTTCCGATTTGAAAAAAGCAATGAAAATTTCCGAGGCCAGCCCGCATGACTTTATTGAAAGTCTCGCCGATGGAGTCGAAATCGAGAACTGGATGAGCAAATACGGAATGACGAAAAACGCCGAATTCATCGCCGAGACCATCTCGGCGCACACGGGCGGGCAGCCCGTTCCGCCCGCCGTGTTGAAGGTTTATAATGCGGTTGGCGGCCCGCCGCTGAAATGAGGCAACGATGATCCCCGCGAATGGTTCGCAGTGCGACGCGTGCAAGAATAAGATTGATGACGCCAATCCACATGTCTGGAAGTGCCCCGCCTACCCGGATGGCATCCCGGTGGCGTTTTGGGGCAGCGAGCGCGCGCACGACGCCGTTCAGGACGACCAAGAGGGCGATACCGTATTCGAGCCGGTTGACGGCAAATCGAAGGCCTCCGACTTCATCCCGGACGTTTCGCCTGCCGAGTTCATCAAACGCCTTTTCAGCTAGGGATTGTGTTGATTTTCAGTTCCGCAAACGCCGCTCGCCCAGGTTTCTAAAAAACACGCCGCCCTCCCTTTGTAAAAATTCTCTCGCGTAATCTTCGACTCGCTAAACGAGGCGTAAGCCTGTTGATCGAGGGAAGCGAGTGAATTTCGGTTTCCACAAAATGGGAGCACGTTATGAAAGCCTGCTGAAAGGCGTCGGCGGCTATCTGCGTCGTCGCGAGCCCGTGTTGGAGGCGGCGACGCAGACGGTCCCCGCGCCCGAAATCGGCGCGCCATCGCTTCAGCGCCAGCTTCTCGAAATCGACCTTATGCGCTCCCTCATGACGGGCGCCTCGCGGTTGCCCGTGCCGACCAACAGCGCCGGCCACCACGGCGACATGGTCGCGATGATGCCGGCGCCGCGCCCGCCGATGCCCCGAACGATCTGGGTGCACGGCTTCTGGGACGCCAGTTCTTTCATCGATCAGCTCTACCAGTACGCCGCCGAGGATCCGGAAACCGACATTCTCGTTGCGATCGACTCGCCGGGCGGCCGCGCTTACGGCCTTCTCGCGATGCTCGACGCCATGGATGCGTGCGGCGTTCCGGTTCGCACCTGTGTCTTCGGAACCGCGATGTCCGCGGGTTTTTTCCTCGCGGCGCACGGCGCGAAGGGCAAGCGCTTCGCCATGCCTCGCTCGACGGGGATGGTTCACGAGATTTCCGGCTGGACGATGGGAAGCCTCGGCGACCAGAAGGCCGACATCAAGGAAATGGAGCGACTGAACAATCTCGTGCTCGACATCCTGGCCGCGGACACGGGTATCAGCGCGGACAAGATCAAGGAAGCGCTACGCGAGAACCCGGAAGGCATGCGCGACAAGTTCCTCGATGCGGCGGGCCTTGTCGAATTCGGCGTGGTCGACCGGATCGCCGGGAGCCTCGCCGACGTGGTTCCCGTTTCTCCTGTCGGCGCCGACAGCGCGGGCGATGGCGCCAGCATCACGGGGGGCGGCGATGGCCAATGAGATCCTCGAAATGTTGAAGCGCGACGGACGCGACGGCGAGGAGCTTTTCGCGTTCGCCAGCGTGGCCGACGCCGCGATCCGCATGGAGCCGGCCGCAAAGGGGCAGCCCGGCGAATTTTTCCGATTTGTCCTTGATGCCGTGGGGCGCAACGACAACGGCACGCGCCTCACGCGCGAGGAAGCGGGCGCGGCCGCGAAATCCGCCGTCGGCAAGAAAATCAAGATGGCGACGCAGCCGATCACCAAGCCCGGCGATCTTCACGAGCGCTCCTTCACCTCGAAGGTCGGAAAGATCGTCGAGGCGCAGCTCGTCGGCGACAAGCTCGTTTGCCGAGGGCGCATCTACGACACCACCGAGCATCAGCGCCTTTGCCGGGAGAGCCTGGCGGACGGGGATATCGGATTCGTCAGCAAGGAAAACTCGTTCGCCGAGGGTGAGTGCAGCAAGTGCGGAAAGCATTTCCGCAAGAAGCGCGACATCTGCGCGCACCTGCGCATCGATCCGGCCACCGGCTGGATCATCGGGACGAGCCAGGCCGACGTGATCATGCACGGGGTGACCTATTCGGCGGTTGCGCTTCTGGACAAGCCGGGAGCGCACGCCGCCGCGAGAATTCTTGAAGTCGCGGCCGAAAATCTCGCGACCACGGAGGAAAACATGGACGGAAAAGACGGAAATCTCGAGACGGCCGCGGCGAAGGCCGAGGACCTGCAGGCGGCGGAAAAGCGCGTCAAGGACCTCGAAGAGCAGGTGGCGAGCCTGACGAAGGAGCGCGACGAGCTGCACAAGCGCGTCGAGACCTTCGAAGCCAAGGAGAAGGATCGCGCCGTCGAATCGCTCATCGCGACCATGGAAAAAAAGGGCAAGACGTTCGCCGACGGGAAGGCGAAGGCCGACGAAATCGCGAAGCTCAAGGCCCTTTCGGCCGAGGCGTTCGCCGCGAAAAAGGAGGCCTGGGAGGAGCTGCCCGAGCCGAAAGCCGCGACGGATGAGAAGGCCGGCGACGAGGCCAAGCCCGGGAAGACGGACGAGCCCGCCGGCGAAACCGGCGCGTCGAAGATCAACACCAAAAAGGGTGGCGCTCCCGCCGACCGTTCCGACCGGAACGACGGCGCCGATCCCGTCGCCCTCATGCGTCGCCGCGTCGGCGCGCGCTAACGGAGGGACGACATGGGTTTCATTCGAGATTTGGCGGGTGACGGCTTCGTCGACGGCACCATGGACGCCGCGGAGAACATGACGGCGGCGCAATGCGTGCGCATCACCGACGAGGGCACGGTCGAGGCGAACACGGACGCCAACGTTGCGTCGGCGGGTTTCCTGCTGACGGACGCAACGGCCGGCCAGAAGTGCGCGGTGCTTTCGGGCTCCTCGCTCATGGAGACCAACGCATTCGCATCGGCGCCGACCCCCGGCCAGGCGGTTCGCGCCGGCAGCGACGCTCTCCCGGAAGGCGTCGATCCCGACTCGCTCGGAGACGGGGAATTTTCGCTCGGCATCGTCCGCGCGGTGACCGGCTCGAACATCACGTTCGGCCGCAAGGAGGGCTGACATGGCCGTTGAACTGAACGAACTCGAAACGCAGGCTCTCTCCCGCGAGGAGGATGAGCAGCTCATGGAAACCGTCGCGGAGGCCTACGAGCAGGAGGACTTCGAGACGGTCGCCGAGATCATCGCCGTGCCCTTCGCGAAGGTGGTGAAGCAGCGCGAAATCACCTCGCTCCTGCTCAACAAGGACGTGCGCGACGACGGCGACCGCACGGTCGTCGTGACGACCGACGATCTCGTGGCCTACGTGTCCGACCTGAAGGGCCACGCCAAGCAGGTGGACATCGTGGAGAACGAGGTTCCGGTCTTTTTCCAGCGCATCTTCACGAACCCGATGTTCGACGTTCGCACCTTCCGCAAGGGGCGCATCGGCGATCTCGCGAAGATCATGATGCGCGCCGGCGAAATCGTCGCCGAAAAGCGCGACAAGCGCACCATCGATGTCATCCGCGCGTCGATCCAGCCCGGTTTCACGGTGGACATCAGCTCGGGCTCGGTCTTCACCAAAGCCGCGTTCAAGAGCGCCACGTCGATCGGCGAGGACATCGGCCTGCCGCTGAAATACATCCTGATGCGCGGCGGCCGCAACCAGGATGTCGAGGGCTTCGCCGGTCTCGCCGATCCGGTCGCCGCGGATCTGCAAACGAGGGGGGTCCAGTCGATCACCTTCAGCGGCGGGAACTTCGTCAACTCCGTCCACTGCGAGGACACCGAGGCCTTTTTCTTCTTCGACACGCAGATCGGCGACTACGTCCTCGAGAAGGAGGACCAGGTCGAGATCGAGCAGCCGCAGAAGTTCAAGCAGGGCGTGCTCGCGTTCGAGGAGTCCGGCGTTGCGATCTACAACCCGAAGGTCGTCCGCGTTCGCATCACGACGTGATCCGGGCGTCCGGCCGGGAGAAGGCATGCGATTCAAGATTGTCAGTGAAGCCGCCGTCGTCCACGTCCCCCGGGGCGACGGCGGCGATGAGCTCGTGTTGAAGCGCGGGCAAATCTACGAGCTTGATCCGAAGGATCCGGCGGTCGCGCATCTGATCGCGCGCGGCGGCTACCTGCTGCCCGCGGAGCTTCCCCAAAAGCCCGCGCCGCTTATGGCGCCGCCCCCCGTGGAGGGGAAATCCGGCGCGGCCAAGGCGCCGCCATTGGCCGTGCCGCCGCCCCCGGCGCCTCCGAAGTCCGAAACGAAAACGCCATCGGCGAAACCTCGCCGGGGCCGTCCGCCGAAAGGCGGCCGGAAGTAAGGCATGGAACTGACGAGCCTCATCGACAAACTTCGCGCGGACCTTGGCGAGACGGCGGATTCCCTGCCGCGTGCGACCGCCAAGCGCATGATCGAAAAGGCTCTCGTGCGTCTTGCGGCCGACGGCAAAGGCGCGTTCACGATGACCGGCGACGAGGAATCCGAAACCGTCTCGCCCGATCCCAACGCGACGCAGGAGGAGCTGATTCTTCTTCTCGCCGCGTATTTCTGGGCATCGGTCCAGCGCAAGGCGTCGATCGGCCGGGCGTTCTCGTACAAGTCGGGCGACAAGGCCGTCAACCGGATTTCGACCGCGACGAACTGGAAGGAATTCGCGGCCGAGCTGCTTGCGATGTATCGCGAGGCGGCCGGCCTCGACAAGATACCGCCGGTTGAAGGACGCATCGGCGAGATGGGCGCCGCCTACACCGAGGCGACGGCATGAGCGAATTCGACCTGACCCCCGCCGAAGTCGAGATCGTCCGAAACGACATGCGCGGCATGATCGAGGCGAGCGACACGATCGCCGAGGTGAAGCGCCCGCTCGTCGCGAACGAAGGCGAGTTTGACGGGCCCGTCGAGGAAGACACGACGGCCGTCGCGTCGATCAACATCGAATTCGTCACGGATGCCGATGCGCCGGTCCTCTACGAGGGATCCGACGGCCTGGCCAATTGCCTGCCCGATGCCGACGTGACCAAGCGGGACATCCTGATCGTGACGCGCCCCGGCGGGATCGAGCCCGAGACCTTCCGCGTTCGTCACGTGCAGCCGCTTCAGCTCGGCGCGATCGTCACGCACAAGCGCCTCGAACTCAAACGGGTGCAGGGCGAGGCGGAGGAGGGCGGCTGATGGCGGGCTTTGAGGTCAGCGTGAAGGTTTCCGGGCTCGGCCATGCGACCGCGCTCGTCCGGAACTTCGCGCGCGTCCATGCCCGCGAACAACGGCGCGCCGTCGTCCAGTCGGTGCGCCAGATCGAAAAGTACGCCAAGTACAAGGCGCCCGTCGGAACGACCGGCGACCTTCGCGCGTCGATCGCCGGCCACGTTACCTCGGATACCGAGGGCGCGGTCGGCACGAACAAAGTGTACGCGATGGCCGTGGACAGCGGCGCGAAGCCGCACGCGATCAAGGCCAAAAACGTGAAAGCCTTGACGATCCCGCGCCGCTCGCCAAAGGGCCACAAGTCGCTTACGAAAAAGACAAAAACGGGCCGCGCGAAATTCTACAAACGCCTCCAGTATCGCGACGCCGCGAACGCGCCGAACAAGCGGCACCTGGACGTCGAATTCGATTTCGCGCGCCGCGTTCACCATCCCGGCATCCGCCGGCCGCAGCCGTTCCTGACCTCGGCCGCGCGCGCCGGCAACGGGATCGTCGTGCGCGAAGCCCGGCGGGCCGTCGCGCGCGCGTCGAAGGGAGGCTCCTGATGGCAAGCCTCAAGCGAGCTTTCGGGCAGATCATCGAGGACGCGGTGCCCGGGCTCGAGGCCTTCGCCGACGACGCCGCGAACCGGAAATCGAAGTACCCGTGCGTCGACGTCGCGCAGAACGGGCATCGTTCGATCCGCCGTTTCGCCGGCCGGACGAGCTACTACAAGAAAGACGAGTCCGGAAAGCCGACGCACGCGGTGAAACACAGCACGGTCGCGACGACGCTGACGTTCACGGTGAAGGCCGCGGGCACGAAAGAACTTTCGAGCGAGGACCGGTGCCTGGATCTTCGCAACGCGGTGTATGCCAAGCTCGCGGTTTTGCAGGCGCAGGGCGCGCTTTCCATCGCCGATCCGAAAACGGATGAAGACCTGAACGTCATTCGCCTGGCGGTCACCGGCATGACCGACCCCGCCGTCGACACGACCGGCGAGCCCATCGTCCACGCCGCCTCGGTCGAGGCCGAGGTGCAATTCCGCGAAATCATCGAGCGGCCGATGAACACGTTCATCAAGTCCGCGAAAGTCGTCCACGAGGTGATTCATGTCGGGACGTAAGCGCGGGCATCCGCGCAAGGAGAAAACGCAAGAAATTCAGGCGCCGATTGCGCTGCCCCCGGAGATGCCTTCTCCGCTCGCGCCGCCACCGCCGTCGCCCCCCGCTTCGAGCGGGGTCGAATACGTGCCGCCGGCGCCGATCGATGACGCGCCGCAGGCGTCGGTCGCGGCCAGGCGCGGCCCGAAGCGCCCGCTCGACGCCCTGATCAAAAAGCACCGTGTCAGTCCGCTCGCGGCCCCGATGCTTCGCAAGCAGCTCGGCCTTGCGGCGGGCGACATGATCGACGAACAGACATTCATCGAGGGCTGGGGGCGCTTCCGCAAACAGCCGCTCGGGAGGTAAGCCGCGATGGGCGAGCCGAGAATCGAAACCGAATACGAGGACAATTTCCAGTCCGACGCGCCGACAAGCCTCGAACATCGGATCCTTCTGATGGGCCTTGGCTCCGACGGCCCGCTTCACACGAAGCAGACCTTCTCCGGCATGTCCGGCGTGGCCGCCGCCGAGGAGATGTTCGGCACGTCCCAACGCCTGCCGCGCGCGGTTCGCGAGTCGATTTCGGCGGCGGTGCTGAACAAGAAGCCGCTGACCGTCGACGCGATCCGCTGCGGCGACGGCGCCCAAAAGGCGAGCTTCGTCTGGTGGGACAACGGCTCGTCGGCCGCGTTCGTGAGCTTTGAATACGAATACACGGGCGACGGCGGCAACGACTGGCAGTTCATGGCCGAGGAGGGCGAGGAGGAGGGCGATTACGTCGCCTCGCTCCGCCGCGGCGAGGACGGCGACGTCACGCAATTCGAGGGCACGAAGGAGGAGATCGTCGAGGCGGTCAACGATTCGAGCCTTTCGATCACGGCCACGGCGGGGGGCGGCGAGACCGCGGACCTCCCGGACTGGACGGATTTCGAGGGAGGGACAAACGGCACCTGGACCGGCGACGAATTGATCCTCGCGCTCGACCTTGCCAAGGACGAAAAGACGCTGCCCCTGCTTCTCACGCTCGACAACGTCGGCGAGGGGGACGACGGCCTTCGTGAGGCCCTCGCGACGCACGCCGCCGACATGCTGACAAGCCAGCAGGTCGAGCGCCTGGTCGTCGTCGAACTGAAGGCCTTCGAGACGGAAAATCCCGTCAACTCGAGCGCCTGGCGCGAAGACGTGCAGGCGTGGGTCGATGGCCTCATCGAGGAAACGACGGGCGAGGCGTACCGCGAGCTGATCGGCGTCGCGGGCCAGCGCACCTACACCGACGGCGACGGCGAGGAATACGTCGCCTCCACGGCGGCGCAGTTTCTCGGCGCGTGGTTCGCGGAGAACATCAACCGCTCGCCGGTCAACATCCTCGTTCAGAACGGAGGCGACCTCGAGCCGGAGATCCCGGTCGAGATGCGCAACGACCTGGCCGACGCGCGGATCAGCTATCTGCGCACCGAGGAAGGCCGCGGCGTGATCATCGGCAACGACCGGACGCTCGCCGAAAACACGAGCGACTTCAAATACGCCGAGGTGATCCGGACGATCTTCACCTGCGGCATGGAGGCGCGCGAGGCCGGCAAGGTCATCTGGGGCCAGCCGAACGATCCCGACACGAACGACGGCCTCGCGGCCTTGCGGATGGCGATGGAAAAGCCGCTGGAAAATCGCATGCCGAACAGCCCGAGCGCGGGCCGGCGCGGCACGATCGCCGGGTACGAGAGCGACGTGACGCAGGACGCCGAAGGCGATGTCGATTTCGATATGGGCATTTTGAACACGAGAACGATGCGACGGGTCCGGCACCGGGTCCACGTCGAAAGGAGCTAGCCCATGGCGGCCGAAGAATTTGAAGTCGCAGACGGCCCGACCCTCGAGGACATCGTCGTTCTCGTCGACGGCGTGCCGCTCATGACCTGCCAGAACGCGGACTGGGAGGAAACGCAGGAGAAACCGATCATCCGCGGCCCCGGCGGGAAGAACAAAAATCCGCGCGGCCGCGTGCGCAAGCAGCGCGAATACAAGGTGACGTTCGACTGCACGGGCGTTAACGCCGGCGTCCTCGAACGCCCGGAGGACGTGCCCGCCGGCGCCGGCGACCGCAAATCGTTTTTCCTGAACGGGAAGGAATACAAAAGCCTTCTCGACCTCAAGAACGTCACGATCCAGTTCCGGTACCCGGAGGTCAACGGCTCGCGGCGCACGCCAACCTTCAAGGGTTTCGAATTCACGAAAAACGCCGGCTCGATGTCGCTCGACGACGCCGAGGGGCGAAGCCTCGAAGGCGATGCGACAAGCGGCGAGGGCCTCATCTAAACCCTTTGCCATGCAGGAGTGACGCATGACCAGTGACCAAGCCGCCCCCGTGGACGAAAAGGCGGCGGGAACAAACACGACCGAGCCCAAGCCGACGGAATCGAAGCCGAAGGCCTTTGGCCCGCCGTTCAACGATCTCGATGACATCGACGCCCGCGAAGCCGCGCGCGCGTGGATCAAGGACAACCCGGACGCGAAGCTATTCACGTTCAACATGCCCGACGATCCCCGCGACTTCGTCGGCCGCGTCGGCTCCTATCAGCGGGTCGTCAAACTCGGAAAGGCCGTCGAGAAGAACGAGGGCGACCTGAAGGCCGCCTGGAACCTGATCGACTATCTGCTCGTTTACCCCAAGCCGTCGTACGTGGAACTCGACGACCATTTCGATCCGGGACACGTCGTGAAGATGCAGGGGCTGCTGCTCATCGGCAACGGCTTCGACGGGACGGATTCCGTAAAAAAAATCTGGCCCGCTCCCGGTTCGAATTCAAGCGGAGCGGGTACGAAAAAGTAAGGGCGATCATCTGCCATTGGTTTCCGCGTTACGGCTTCGCGGACATCGACGAGATGGACTTCGACGAGATCGCGGAACACATGGCGGCGGCGGAATATTTCGAAGAGCGCGAGAGGCGGCGATGGAAAGCCCTCGGCGGAAAATAGGAAAGACGCGATTCGGGAAACCTGACCCCAAAACGACGAGCGATGCGATGCTCCTGATTGACGGCCGGGGGCGCTGAAATGTTCGGCGCTCTCGGCAATTTTTTGCACCAGATCCGGATCAACTTCGTCGGCGTCAATAACGTCAGCACGCCGGCCAAGCAGGTGACCAACGATCTGAACAAGGTGAAGTCCGCCATCGCCGGCGTCACCAGTTTCGCCAAGCGCCTGGCCGTCGCCGGCGTCATCACCGGGGCGCTTTTCGCCATCCCCGCCAAAAGCGCGATCGCGTTTGAAACCGGCATGGTCGATGTCCGCAAGACGACGAACCTCGCGTTTTCTGACATCGAGGAGGGCATCACCGGGATCGTCGACAACGGTGTGCCGACGACGATCCAGGGCCTGCAAACGATCGCGGCGACCGCCGGGCAACTCGGCATCACGGGCGCCAAAAACATCTTCAGCTTCACCCAGGCCGTCGCGAAGATGGAGGCGGTCTCGGACCTTTCGGCCGAGGGCGCGTCCTCCGCGTTCGCCGGCTTCGCGAACGTCTTCAAGATCCCGCTCCAGAACGTCGAGAACATGGGAAGCTCGATCAACGAGCTCTCCAACACGACGAACGCCTCCGCGCAATTCATCGTCGATGCCATGGCCCGCATCGGCCGGCCGATCGAGAACCTGACCTTTCAGCAGGTCGCGGGCCTGGGCGCGACGCTTGCGGACATGGGGCTCGGGGCGGAGCGCGGCGGCACGGCGCTTCGGAACGTCTTTCTCCGGATGCAGACGCAGGCCGGCCAGGCCGCGAAGATCATGGGCGTCTCGGTCGGGGAATGGCAGCAGCGCGTCCAGACCGACGGCATCGGCGCGTTCACGGACCTGCTCGGGAAGATCAAGGAAATCAACCCGGCCGTGCGCGCGACCGCGATCAAGGGCATCTTCGAGCAGGAGGCCGTCGAAACGGTCCAGCGCCTGGCCGGCGGGCTCGACAAGATGCGCACCAACCTTGGCCTTTCCAATTCCGCGTTCGCCGAAAACATCTCGCTCACGAACGAGCTGAAAAACGTTCAGGACTCCGCGGGCGGGAAGCTCACGGTCATCGGCAACCAGATCAAGCTGATCGCCGCCTCGCTCGGCACGCCGCTCCTGGACCCGCTGAAAGCGATCCTCGACGGCGTCGTCCCCATCGCGCGCGCGTTCCGGGATTTCGCCCGGGCGCATCCGACGTTCCTCAAATTCGCCGGGGTGATCGGCCTTCTCGCGGCGACGACCTTCGTTCTCGGCGGCGCGTTCCTGTTTCTCGCGGGCAAGGTCGCCTTCGCGGTGATCGCCATCGGCGGGCTGTTCGGCGGCACGGGCTTTGTCGCGCTCGCCAATTGGTTGCAGCTCGCGCGCTTCGGCGTCATCGCCCTGGGCAAAGCCTTTCTCGGCCTGCTCGCCAATCCCGTGGTCCTTGCGATCGCGGCGATCGCGGGCGGTCTCTACCTCGCCTACAGACACTCCGAGACGTTCCGGAATGCCGTGAACGGCGTCGTCTCCGTTCTGCGCGACAAATTCGAGGTCGCGCTGACGAGGATCTCCTACGCGATCGGCTTCGTCTTCGGCTACGCCTACGGGACGTGGATCAAGCTGAAGCGCGTCGCCAACGACGTGTTCCCGTATATCGGCGCCGTGCTTCAGGTGCTTGCCGGCATCTTCGTGTCGGTCCTGAAACCCGCGGTCATGGGCACGCTCGCGCTCTGGACCTCCGCGTGGCCGGTCATCGCCGTCATTTTCAAGGGCGCGTGGAACAACATCGTCGCGATCGTCCGGTTCGCGTGGAATCTGGTTTCGGGCATCGTCGGAACGATGGTCACCACCGTGGCGGGGATCATCAAGGCCGGTGCACAGCTATTGCTCGGCGACTGGCGCGGCGCTTGGGCGACAATCGGCGAAGTGGTCGACGCGAACATCAACCTGGTCGTCGAGCAGCTCAAGAACTTCGGGAATCTGATTTCGTCGCTGTGGGGCAACTTCAAGGAAGCCGGATTCGGCCTCATCACCGCCTTCGTCGAGGGGATCAAGACCGGCTGGACGACGCTCAAGGACGGTCTCGGCGGCGTCCTCGGCAAGGTGCTGGCCTACCTGCCCGGCTCCGACGCGCGCCTCGGGCCCCTGTCCAATCTGACCGGCCGCGGCATGGCCTTCTCGCAAACCTTCGCCAAAGGCATGGACCTGGGCGCGCCGGCGATCGCGTCCTCGGCGAACGAGGCCTTCGGCCCGGTCTTCGACGATTTCGATTCCGGCGGATCCACGACGAACAACACGCGCAGCTCCCGCCAGATCGTCGTCAACATCCAGCCGGGCGCGTTTGTCGTCTCGGGCGCAAACGCGGAGCAGACGCTCGCCGACTTCAAGAAAAATCTCCTGGCGGTCCTGCAAGACATCGGCGACGAGCTCGAGGGCGTGAGCCTTGGCGCCGCTTGAGGACAACCCTTACGAGGATGAACAGCCGATCACCGTCAAGCTCTGCGAGGCGGCCAAAGGCGAGGGCGGGGCCTGGGTGCCCGATTTCGCGACGGTCCTCTACGAGTTCCCCCCCGTCGGATCGGTCGCCGTTCGCAACCAGGCCAAGGTGACCGAGGAAGGCAAAAAGGACGCCTCCACGAAATCCGTGCAGGCCAAGGACTTCGAGCCGGTCGAGATCGTCTTCCAGATCGAAATCCTCTCCGACGAGGAAGGGGGCGACCTGTCCGCGATCGACAAATACGACGCCATGCACGCCGCGCTGAAAGCCAAAAACGACGCGGGGGGCAATCGCCTGTTCGCCGTCCGCCACCCGATGGTCGATCGATCGGACCTCGAATTCGTCTACGTCGCGCAATTCGAAGCCGCGGACACCGTCGGCGCGGACCTCGTCACCGCAAACGTCACCCTCCGCGAGATCAAGGCGCCGGCGACCGCGCGAAAAAAAGGCGACGGCGCCGCCCCCGGTGGAGGGGACGGGGGAAGCGGGCCGGGCGCCGGGTCCGGAGGATCAAGCGGCGCGAACGGCTCGGGCAATTCGGACGCAACCCTCCCGTCCAAATCCCCGAAAACCGAAAGCGAAAAACAGCGCTCCGACGCCTTCCGCGACGGCCTGCGCCAGGCAATGGGGCTTGGAGACAACGGCTGATGGCGCACGTTTTCCAGACGCGGAGCGACATCCTTGTCGCCGGCGGCGTCGAGTTCGCCGACATCGCCAAAAGCGCCGTCGTTTCGGCGTCGGCCTGGGCGCGGCCGCGGACCCTTCGCGGAGTCGTCGAGGACGGCATCGGCGATCTTTCCCCGCTCCTGTCCCAGGACGCCCCGCTTTCGTTCGCCTGGACCTTTGACGGCGAGCGCCAGCCCATTTTCTCCGGCAAAATCTTGAAGGCCGTCCCCCGCGAAAATTTCCAGTACGAGGTCTTCGCCGCGGATGCCTGGAATCTTCTGCAGACCGTAAAATTCACGCGCACGTTCGAGTCGCAGACCGTCGCCGAGATCCTGCGGACGCTTGTCGGCGAGCTTGGCATCGACACCGCTGGCATCGCGGAATCCGAATTCGTCATCGACAAATTGCCCCTGAATGGGCAGTCCGTCGCCGAGGCGATCGCCGCAATGGACCTGCGCGCGAAAACAAAGTCCGTCGCTTTCCTTGACGAAAACGGCGTCTTCACCTGGACGACGCGCACGGCCGCGATCGCCGCCGAGTCCTCGATGACGCTTTACGAGGACGGGGACCTTCTTGACATCGACCGCCTGCGCAGACGGCTGGTGACGTTCGGCCGCGTCATCGAGCCGGCGGCGGTGATCGATCTCGCCGCCCTGGACGAAACCGTCTCCCGCCTGTTCGCCGCGAACGTGGAAACGCAGATCGACGGCCGCGGCTCCCGCGTCATCGTCGATTACGAATGGGTGGGCGCGGCGTGAGCAACCACCGGATCGCGGCGGAGCTAAAGCGCATCTTCGAGTCCGCGCCCCCGGATCTTCGCCGCTTCCTTAGGCCGAACGTCCCCGGCATGGTCATCGCCGTTGACGACGACGCCCACACGGTGGACATCGAGGTGAAACCCGACGAGGACGCCGAGGATCCGACGCCCTGGCTTCTTCCGAAGACGCCGGTATCGTGCCTGGCCGGCGGGGACGGCTTCGGCGTCTGGGCGCTCCCGGAAATCGGGAGCGAGGTCAACGTCAGCTTCCGCGGACAGGACATCACGCAGCCCCGCGTGGACGGGGTGGACTTTCTCGCCAACCGCACGCCGCTCGGCAGCCGCGTCGGGAGCTTCGTCTTCGCGGACAATTCCGGGCAGCGGATCGTCCTGCGTCCGGACACGGGTGAGGTTGTCATTCGCGCCTACAACCTTGACGACGAGGTCGCGGGCACGCGCAGCGAGCGCACGGCGGGCAACGCGAACGGCGAGGTGCAGGGCAACGATTTCAAGCGCGTGGGCGGCAACCGGGAGCGCACCATCGCCGGCGACGACACCGTCACCCTCGAGGACGGCGCGCGCCATTTCGTCAGCAAAAATTTCGAGGAGCACGGCGACTATTCCGAGGAAATGGGCGCCGTCACGCGCGACTATCAGCACGCGAAAATCGTCCACGGGGCGGCCCGCCGCAAGGTTTCCGGCCGCGAGGATTACGACGTCGCCGGCGACCGCAAAAAGAAGGTGCTCGGCGACGAGGACGAGGCGGTTGCGAAGAACAAATCCGTCGTCATCGGCGGCCGCCTGCGCATCATGGCCACGGGCCTTGCGCCCGACGGAAGCCTGCCCTCCGGCGACGATCTCGTCTGCGTGGAAATCGGCGGCCCGGGCCTGAATGTCTTCGGCGGGAAATTTATCCCGGGCACGAGCCAGCCGATGGTGAACGGCTTAAGCCTGGCCGTGTACCTCGCGACCTACCTCGAAGCCCTGAGCGCGGCCGTTGGCGTTTACAACCTGGCCGTCGCCGGGCTTCCGAATCCCATCACGCCGTCGTCCCTGTCCGGCATCACCGCGACGCTGACAAGCTCGATCGAGACGGCGACGACCAATCTCATCGTCGCTCTGTTCGGCTCGCCGGCCGTCCCCGGCCTCCCGGCGCTCCCGATCCTGAGCCCGCGTGTCTATTTCGGCGGGCCGTTCTAGTGGGCGGTTGGAAGCCCGCGAAACTGAAGCTGCGGGAGCAGGCCGCGCCCGTGGTGGAGAGGCTTCGCGAGGAGGCGGAAGGCGAGGAGAGGCGGGCGCGGAAGCTGCTATCGATCGAACCTCACGACTGTCGCGGCAAAAACGGCCGGATGCCCAGCCAGCGCCAATCGACGAACGGCGCTTGAAGGCGTTTTCGTAAATTCCCTTGCAAAGAACATTTCGATCTGATAAAGGTCAAATGAAGCAGAAAATCTGAACCAAGGGGTGCGGGAAGTTGTGTTCGCAATCCATGCAAATTTGCCCGTCGTTGCCGGTCGTGAGTGAAGCCGTTAAAAGGCGGGTTTACGATACGCGTTCTGGGACGCGCGGGCGACCGGAGAATGACGCGCGGGAGCGTGGCCAGCAGCGCGTACGAATTCGGGCGCGGGGGAGGAACATCACCTGGACTGGCGATTCGCCGCGAATCGGGCCTCTTTCGTGCGAGCGGGCTGCGATTTTTTCAACGGTCCTCTAAACAAGCGCGATGATTCTTGAACGATCGATAAGTAAATAAAGGAAACGTAAACATGCCAAATCGCATTAAAGCCGATGATGATTTTTCAGACACGATGGATCATATCACAGACCATGTGTTCCCGCCCCATCCAGTTCACGATGACCCGCGTTATTTTCAAAGTCTAATAATGGACGTTCGCCGCGAGCTGATTGACGGCCAACACGCTAGATTTTGCCAAGATCTCTCTGAACGTGATATCAGCACAGCAGTGGATGTAACATCGCTGGGCCCGTACGAACGTCACACGGTTGCGACGATATTACAAAGTCCTGGTCCTTTGGTAGCGATCGTCGGTGGGGCCGGCGCTGGAAAAACCTCGTCGATTAGATATATTATTAAACATATAATCAAAGGCGAGCGCCGAAATCGAAAGAACCAAGAACATCATAGAGCCTTGCCGTATATTATGCTGGACTTTAACAAGGCGGATTTTAAACAAAAAATGAAAACCTTAGATGGCGACGGTACGGGCCAAGAAAAGTATATCGTCAGGTATTTCGCAAAACAACTCGAATCCGAAATAATTGCAAATATTGATGCAGAAAGTCTCGCTGAAATTCTAATTTTCGCGATCAATTTAAACAGGAGATCAATCGACGAAGGTGGCTTTGAAAGTAAGTACCAACAGTTAAATGATTACGCCCAAGAGGCAAAAGGCGTCAGTAACATTGACCGATTGCTAAAGAATGGCAAAATTAATCACGATTTATTGTTAGCGTGGTGTCGGTCGTTTACAAGTGCAGACCGCCTCATTTTTTGGCTCGCCGTGCTGGATTCAATAAACAGAGATAAAGAGCGCAACTCATTTAAAACCGTACTTCTCATTGACAATATTGACCCGTTGCAGGAGTATTTACAGCAACATATAATAGCACTTCTGCTTCCGATATCGCAATATTTAACGTTTCAGATTCTCGTTCCAGTTAGACTTACAAATTTTGAGACAAATGTCGCTTCACATCCTTTTTTCTATTACTGCCACTCGGGCGCGATGCCAACGGATATTGCCGTTCGTCGTCTTTCGCGATTTTTATTAGATCCGTCTTCGTATGATGCTTATCAAACAATAATTGAGAGTGACGTACGCGCGACGATGTATGCGAGACTTTTCGAGCTGTGGCTACGACTGCAATCACGGGACGACGATTTTCGAAATATATTCGAAGCACTGTGCGGAACAGACATAAGAAATGCGATGTATATTTCCCAAGCGTGGGCAAAAAGTCAAATTATCAATCGGGATTACGCGTATTTAGAGGGAGGCAGCGAAGACGTTCAGGCATCATTATCGACGACGATTGCGTTCACGGCAATTTCAGAATCTATTTATTACTCATCGATGTTTGTCAATAAATACAGCAAAGATAATGGCGTAATTAGTTTGGTAAATGGGCGCGGCGAAGAGGAGGCACAGACACCAATTGGCGAGTTTTTTGCAAAAAAAATCGTTGATGCATGGTGTACTATGTTTATGAGCGTAAGTCAGCATCACGGCGCTAAATCGGGAGCGATGTTAAACGATATATATAGAAAAATTCCGGCCGTTGTCGAACTATATTCGAAGCAAGAAGACTACTATAATTTTTTAAGTCAAGCGGTTGCAATTGCTGTCAGGCGAAATAAAAAGGCGTCGCGTTCGAACGAGTTTAGTGTTGAGGTAATTAATAGTATTATAAAAACTGTCACAAATACGGTATCGACGTCACTACAAAGTATCGGCGTCCCAACTGAGATTACAGAAGTTGTTAAAAATTTTTTAATAGGATCAATTGAAAAAGGGCGCGAGTTCGGATTTGGGGACCGTATTGGGCGACCCCCTTTACGACGAGACCATGTGAAAGATCCGGAAATAGCAAACACGAAAATCGTCCAGCAATTATTGCGAGTAAATAATAGATTTGATGCGGCTAGGGCGCTATTGGTGACTGAGCCATCGGGGAAATCGGGGGATTCTGGATACGCCGCAAATGTGTTTTCGTACGATGGAAAACAATTGATGCCTATGGGTCTTCGTATATTGTATTTATTGAGTGAAATCTCTTCTAATAAAATGCGAGTAGCGCTTTTTTACGACGAGATGTACCGGCATTTCACAGTTTCCGGGCGCTTGAATGAAGAAAAATTTAATACCTATTTGTTGTTGACAATCAACAATATGGCGGATAAAAAACGTCAAGTTGTGTGGGTTGATCGCAGGCTTTCCTTCGAGTCTATCGCAGAGCTTATGGCTCACTCAAATATTTCGAACATATCTTTGTCGATTACAGGTGTAAAATATTTCCAAAATTTGATAAGTCATCCGGTTTACATGCAAACGTATCTATCTCGAATGCCATACATTATTGATAAATACAAAAGTCGCTACGGCGCGTTTGACGAGGGATATATCGAGAGTCGGTTGCGGCTTGCGTTGGTTGGGCTGAATGAATTATTTGACGAGGAGTACTCCAGATTATGTGATATTCAGCGGTCATCTCTGGCGGATGTTTACAGAATGCGGTGTAATGAATTGAACTGCAGATGTTCTGCGACGGACCTTTATGTTCGAAGTTTCAACGCATTTATGGAGTCGTCCACCTCGCATCGGGCCACGTTGACGCGGAAAGGCGACAAGTACCTGCCATACGTATCTGTGATTGATGACTTAATAGTTGATTGGTTCTCCGACTTGGCTGGCCAAATTGAAAAATTAAAGGTGATGTTTGAAAGCGTTCCCGCGAAATGGCTAGAGGAAATCGAATGGGTTTCGAGTTTCGTGGCATCACATGTTCCACAGCTTAGTGATAAAATCGGTATAAGTCTACAGAAAATAAGAGGCGTGTGAACAATATGTTTAAAAAAAATGTTCTTCCAAGATTATTGTTAATAGGTCGGCGATATGAAAACCTTAGGTCGGAAAGCAGCGGGAGGCAGTGAAAAGGGCGTCGAAATATTGGTGGGGCAAAAGCGGCTTGGAGGTGACCTCCGCCGCAGGATCATTTTTCGTCGCAATAGTCTGCCGTTTCATTGCCTTGCAGCGCGCAAAGTTCTTACCCAATCCCGGACGATCCACAAAAATGGTCATGGGTCGTTGTTGGAAAGAGAAGAAATTATATTATTTATGCGTTGTATTTCTCGCTCGATATTTACATGCGCCTGCTGGCCCTTTAACCCGGCTGTCTTTGCTATTGGCATTAGATGACGATCTAGATAAATCGCTCTTGCAGTGAGTTCCGCTTGAAGCCTTTGCGCGCGAGCAGTTTGGGCCATGTTTTCCTGTTGCAGAGCCAAGACGCCTCGTGTCTGTACTGATTCAGCACGAGCGAGTGTGAGTTCCTCCAGTTGTGCCTCAAGCTGCTCTCGTTGAAGTTGCAATTCGCGACGTTGCATTATGAGTGCGACGATGACGCCGGCAAATGCTAGGCCGGAAAATAAGGCGTTGACCGAACCGAACTGATCGCCAAATTGCCCAGCACGTTCGGCATCGCCGGGTGGTGCGATCCAACCGAACAAAAGCCAAAGGCCAAATACGACGCCTGCGACTTTTATTGCGAGCGTGAAAAAAACGCGATTTTCGGCCTTGATTTTTTCGGCGATTTCCCGCTTGCGTTTTTCTGTCTCGAGCTGATTCAAGTTTTTTTCAACGCAGGCTTCGCCTCTTATCGCCGCGTCGTCGATCGTGTTGTGAGGGGTTAGATTCGGTTTGGAGGGGGTCATTTTGTCCTATCTCGTTCTGTCTCGACGCTAGGCTCCAGCATATTTAATCGCCCCGGTCCTTCGTAATGCGCGGCGAGCAGCATGGCCGTGAAGTCCATCGTTCGCCTGGCCTCATCGAGCGTTTGCGGCTCGACCTCGTGGGTCGCTTCGTTGCCAGCCTTTCGAATGCTCTCAACCCATCCTTGCCAACGCGGCGGGATGTGGCCTTTTTTCCGAAGATCGTCGAGATATTCGACGAATTTCAGACCTGGTGTGGCGCCCTCCTCAACGGCAAGGTTCATAATAATTTTTCGACAGCACATGACGGCGGCCGTCGGGGCACCTGCACCCATGGACGCGCGCGCTTCCTCATAAATCGACCCAACATCCGTCGGCAAATGTTCGATTTCTCTTCCAAAACGGGGCAAGGGTTCGACACTATCGTTGGTCATATTCGACCATTTATGGCAATGCGGGCATGCGATGGCAAATTGTCCGGTCGCAACCCAGTCACGCGGGGATCGAGGAGTATATTCCTGCAAAATGCATGTCGTGTTCGCCGAGACGTCGCGTTCGCAATATCCGCATCGGTATGGCACCGTGCGATGAGCGTCGTTTTCGACAAAAAACCAACGAAGTTGCGCCATTCCAGGCCTCCCAAACGCCGGTTTGGCGGGTCAGCGAAAAAAGACTTGCAAGGTTTCTTAACGCGTCTGCGTAACGGCGTCCATAGGCAGGCGAGCCGCCTGCGCTCCCAGGGCTACCCGCGCACTCCGCCATCGCTTCGCTCCGGCCTGCGTTTGCGGCTCAGACGTCGCCACGTTCGCGCTTTGCCGCTTGCGGCACTGACGCTTTTTCGGATACCCGCGCACTTCGCTTCGCTTCGTTTGCGGCTCTGACATTTTCCCTTCGCGTTTCCTTCGCGCCTTAGCGGTAAAAAACGCGCCGCCCTTCCTCCCGCCGCACCTTGCCTCGCACGATCGCGGAGAACGCGGAGGAATCTCGTGACGGCCCTCGATCCTCAATCCCCAATCCTCGATCCTCAAATATGAGCTGGCAGCCCTTCAACGCCGAATCGCTTTTCCCCGGCCCGACGAAATCCGCTCTCCAGGCGACGGGCGCCGTGGCCGAGACGGTCGGATCGAACGCCGAGGCCATCGCGGGCGGCATCGAGACGGTCAGCGATTTTCTGTACGACGTCACGGATCCCGCGCGCGCGGCGATTCAGGCGCTCGTCAAAAAGCTCCGCGACACGCTCACCGACATCCTCGGCACCGGCGTCTATCTCTACTACGACGCGACGGGCTTTCCGTTCTACGCCACGCGCGCCTTCGATGCGAAGCAGCTCGCCCGGATGATGGATATCGACGAATCCGAACGCAAGCGCCGCGTCGCCTACGAAAAGGAGGCCGCGGCCGCGCGCGCGAGAGGCGAGGAGCCGGCGCCCTTCAAGGACGCGGAATTGCCGCTGTCTCCCGGCACCGCCTACGGCTTCGCGGGCTGGACGCGCCGCTGGAAGGCCTCCTTCGAGGACCAAGGCGACGCGCAACGCCCCGCCTTCAGCGATTCGGCGAGCGTCTCCTGCCTGCTCCTCGTCGCCGGGACACCCTCGCTTGACGGCCTGCCCGCGCTCTTGAAGGCGATCGGAACGCTGCTCGGGATCGACGCGTTCAAGAAGATTCTCGACCGCCTGGCGATCACGCAGTTCGCGAGGGCGGGCAAGGCCGGCGACCGCGAAATCTTCGTCACGACGACCGACAATTTTCACGAGGACGACTACGTCTGGATCAAGCGGTCCGCGGCGTCCGCGGATTTCTACAACGACCAGTTCGTCACCGTGAAAAAAATCGACCGGGCCAAAAAGTCCTTCGCGCTCTACGATCCGCTTTCCGCCGACCACGCCGCCGGCACGCCGATCCTGCTGACGGGCACGGGCCCGGCGACAAGCCGCCCCGCCCGCGCGCCGGACTGGAACGCGAAAAAGCTCGGCGACCTGCCGCCGGTGCGCGCCGTCGCCGACGAGGCCAAAAAGATCATCGGCCTGCTCGAGGTGTCCGACGGGATGCTCGCCCTGGTCCAGGAGCTCGCCGACGCCCTGAAGGAAAAGGCGAAAAACCTGCGCGACGCCGCCGAGCGCATCGAGAACCTCATCGAGCGGGTCGAGCAGATCCTCGCCCTGACCGGCGTGTACGTCGTCCGCCTGGACTCGGCCACGGGGGCGCAAGGGCTCTTTGACGCGCTCGACGCCGTCGAGGCCGGCGACGATCGCCTGCCGCTTCCCCCGCGATCCTTTGTCGTCGGCGCCTGCCTGCTCGCGGGCGGGCCCGAATTCGCCCCCGTGGGCGAGCTTTTCGGAGTCTAAGGAGACATCATGCCCACGAAAAAAACCGCCGCCGAGATCAAGGCCGACCTCGCCGAGGGATTCGCCGGCGCCGGCGTCTCGAACTTCAACGCGGGAGGCACGGCCGTCACGCTCATCGAGGCGATCGGCGACACGCAGGCCGCGTTTTACGATTACGGGTCCGAGGCGGCGCGCTCCACCATCGCCGCGACCGCCAAGGGCGTCTGGCTCGACGAGATCGTGAAGGATCGCAGCCTCGTCCGCGAGGACGCCGTGAAGACGCAGGGCGTCGTGTACCTTTCGCGCAGCGCCGCCGCGGACGTGAGCTACCCCATCGCGGCCGGCAAGATCCTCGCGACGAACAAAGACCTCGCGGGCGTCTCCTACCGCTTCCTCGTTCTTGCGGACGCGGAGCTTCCCGCCGGCGAGACGGAGGTCGCCGTCAGCGTCGAGGCCGAAAGCGCGGGCCAGGATTTCAACGTCCCGGTCGGGGCGATATCGAAAATCATCACCGGCATCTCCGGCATCCAGCGGGTCGAAAACCGCGCCGGCTGGATCACCCGCGAAGGCGCGGATCGCGAGAGCGACGAGCGCCTGTATCTGCGCTATCAGCTTGCCTGGGATCGCCTGGCCACCGGCGCGACGAACGCGGCGCTCGCGAGCATGGCGATGGACGCCGACCCGTCCGTGGCGATCGCGTGGGTGGATTCCAATTTCCCGCGCGGCCGCGGCACGACGAACATCTACATCCTGGGCACTGCGGGCCTGCCCACCGCGGGCCTTCTCGCGACGGTGCAGGCGTATGTGGACGCGCACAAGGCCGGCGGCGACGACATCCTCGTCCTTGCGCCGGCGTACCGCACGGTCGACGTGTCGATGACGGTTTACCGCTACGCCAACACGGACGAGGAGGCGCTCGACACCACGATCCGCGAGGCGCTTGCCGCCTACTTCAATCCCCTGGGCTCCGCGCTTTACAAGTGGATCCGGCCGCTCGGCGTCGGGCGCAAGGTCGTCTTCACGCAGCTCGTCGAGATCGTGACGCGCCCGGAGGAAACCTACGACGTCGTCTTTGCCGACCCCGCGGCGGATGTGCCGGTCGGCGAGGACGAGCTGCCCGTCCTGGGGGACGTTGAGATCGCCTACGAGGAGGTCGTCCCCTGATGGAATATTCCGACGGCTTCGACGGCCCCGATCTGTCCGGCAAGTGGAAGACGGAGCTTTCGGATTTCGGCGCCGGCTACGAGACCGGCGCGGTCGAAATCGCGGGCGGCGAACTGCGTCTTGCCGTCAACGAGGCGCCCGAAAGCCTCCCCGACGCGTCCCGGCGCGCGAGCGTGCAGTTCCGGCATCCCGTCGGCCGGCTCGACCTGACGCTGCGCTTCACCGGCGACGATTTCGAGGAATCCGCGGACGGCAACCAATTCGCCTGGTTCGCCCTTCGCGGGACGGGTCCGACGTTCACGCAGGAGCAGATCGGCGTCTTGCGCGACATCGGCGGCGGGCGGAGCGTCGTCGTCTATTCCTGGCGCGGGGATACGATCATCGAGCGGCGCCTGGCGGACCTTGCCGGTTACCCGCTTCTCGTGCGCGTCCGGCGCG
The DNA here is from genome assembly GCA_019912885.1 of bacterium. Lineage (NCBI taxonomy): Bacteria > bacterium. The sequence continues at coordinate 27,819 of JAIOHV010000197.1, read as the reverse complement.
ACGCGGGCCGTGTTCAGATTTGGGCGGGCGGCGAGCTCGTCTCCAACGTCGACGACTTTCCCCTTGAGCCGGCGATCTTGGGCATGGCCGTGGTCTCCGACGGCGAAGCCGCCGCGGCCGCGACCTTCGACGACTTTGAAATCGAATACGACTCGCCGGCCGGAAATTTCCTCTGGTGGCTTCTTCCGCGGGCGCTCAAGAAATACCCGATGGCCTTCACGGCCTCCGGGGATCTGGCCTTCACACCCGACGGCGTCACCTGCCTTTTGCAGGACGTGGCGAACATCCTCGAATCCCCGCGCGGGGATTTTCACGCGCACCCGAACCTCGGCGCGGGCGTCAACGACTTTCTCGGGGAGCCCGACGCCGGCGACGCGAAATCGCGCCTGGCCGGGCAGATCGCCGCGAGCCTGAAAAGGGAAGGGCTCGCCCCGCGCGTGAAGGCGGGCGAATCCCGCGTCACGGTCAAGGCGATATCGTCAGACGAGATCGAAATCGACACGAAGATCGTCGCGACCGACGGCGAGAGCGTGCTGCCGCTGAATTTCGTCTTCCGCTACGGCATCGACAGCCTCGCCAACATCTTCGCCGCGCCGCCCTCCGCGCCGCTCACCACCGCGCCCGTGGGCGAGGATGGCTACGCCTATCCGGCGTTCGGCCGCGATTTCCGGATGAACCGGAACGATCCCGCCGACACGCAGGCCAAGATCGACGCGCTCCCGCAATTCGCAATGGTGCAGGCCGCCGGCCGCGAGTTCGACGAACAGAGGGCGTACATCGTCGAGCAGCGCGATGCGGCGATCCTCGCGCGCGCGACAGGGGCGAGCCTGGACGCCGTCCACGGGGTCAACCGCGACCTGAAACGAAAGCTCATCGAGGGCGAGGAGGCCTTTCGCGAACGTCTGGTGGCCGAGTTCGGCCAGAAGAAAAAGGACGGCACCGTTCCCGGCTTAACGGAGCTTCTCGCCTTTTACGGCTTTGCCGCCACGGTGACCGAGGGCTACACCGTCGACGGCCCGGCGGACATCCCCGACCTGCATTGGGCGGAGCTGCACGTCAACATGACGGCCGTCGCGGACGTCGAGGTGACCGAGGAATACCTCTACCGCCGCGTCTTCCGCCGCCGCCGCGCCGTGCGCAAGGTCGTCTGGAAAACCATCGCCGGCGACATCCGCCATTTTTCCGAGGGGCGCGTGTGGGACGGCGAGGGCTGGCACGGGGAGCATGGGGTGTTCGCGGCGGCGTAAGGACAGGCAGGCCGGGGGGTTGCCCAGCCTGCCTGCCTTGATCTACTTGTTGCGGTAGATCGGGAAACCACGGATGCCGTATTGCCAAGCGTAAAGAATTCGGCCGTTTTTCAGGCGAATTTTCGACGCAAAGCCAACCAGCTCTCGCGACTTCCCTTTGGACGGTGCGCGTTTCTTCATGCGCCCCTCCTTTCTGAGAAAAGGATGGGGCCGCCCAATTCGGCTTGAAAAATAGGTCGGAAGGGACTAATCTAATTCCCGCCATAACCGGGAAGTCGATTTCCGATCCGAGCAAGCCTCGGCCGGGCGGCTTCGCCAAGAGCGGGCTTTTCAGTGCCCGCGTCCGAAATGAGGCCAGTCGTAGTCGCGACTGGCCTCAGTCTTTTTCGTTCTCAGTCGATTCACGATCTGCAATATCTCCATCTGACGCAACTTGTTCTAAAGCGACGGTATGCGCGTCGTCGCCGTCGCTTTCGTCGATGTTTTCATCGTCAGCGTCGTTTAAATTGCTACTCCCTCCATTACCGGCGATGCTTCTCGTTCGCCGGGCATTCGGGTACCATTCCGCCAATCCGTATGCGCCATTCGTCGGATTGCGATAAATCTTTTTGTCCTTTCCAAGTGCAATGCTGAGTGCGCCTTTGTTGTTCGAATCGTCCTTCTCGTGAAAGGGAAATCCGCCATCCCAAAGCGCGCGATAGATCTCGTCGATCGTTGCAGCACCACGATCTTTGCCACGAAAATCGAGGAACGCTCTCGCCGCGGCACTTGGCCCGGAATAATTTGTGAATTGATCGAACCGGATTTTTTGAATTCCGCTCTTCGGCTCGCTCATCTCTTCTTCCGAAAACGGTTGCTCGTAGCCCTGCGACTTCGCGAGTAGATTCGCTGCTTTTTTCAGTTCGCGTACCGGCTCCATCGCCACTTCGATTTTTCTGGAAAGTTCTTCCAGCATCTTCGCGGTGACTTCATCCATGTGACCCGCCTTTCTAACGGTTTCCCTACTTAAAATCGAAATGCCGCCAAAAGTCAACACGCGCGAAATATCGCGGGCAATGGTCGCCGTAATTCTGATGGCGTCCCGCAACGATCCGTAACTTATTGAAAATAAATCAAATTCTCGCGGGGATTATTTGTCAACTTCGATTTTAAGCGCCGCAGCCTGACAGGTCGAACCGCTGAACTGCAATTATTTTTTGCTAGGGCCTCCTATTCTCTTTGCGTCAATGCGGTAAAATCCAAAACAGCACGCCGCCCTCCCGTTCGCCGACCGGCGGTCGATTACCCTTCGTACCGACAACCTCTGCGTTGCGATGACGTGCTTCACGATCGTCTCGCGGTCCTCGTCCTCGATGTCCTCGAAGTGGATCGCCACGCGCCACGGGTGCTTCGCGTCCGGCGGAAAAGCGCGCTCCGTGCGCACGACGCGCGCGAGCAGGTGCACGGGCTTTGCCGGGCCGTCGGGGCCGACGAGCATGGAGACGCGCACGATCGTCTCCGGCTCGATGGGTTTGGCAGCGGCCACGAGCATTCCGCCGCCGGAGATATCGCAGGTGTCCACCTGGACGAAATGCCGGCGATCGACATTGCTTGGCAGGGCGGCCTGTTTTCGGCGCAGCCGCGCGACCTCAAGCGCCGCCTCGTCGAGCTCGTCCTCACCGAGAATTTGAACGAAAACGGCAAGGAGATCCCGGACACGAACGTATTGACGGCGCTGGGGCCTTTCGTCGTCGGAAGGGGAATTTGAATCGGTCATAAAGAAAAAATACGGTCGTTTGTCTTTTGAGCGCTCGCGCGGGGACACCGCGAAATAACCTCGCGATTGGAATCCCGGCGACAAGAAGCCGCAATCATCCGCCCGGCCCCGGGGGGGTGTCAAGAAAAAATGCCGCGCTTCGCTTGCCGCCGAAATCCCTGAAAATCATTTCCCGGTGTTCACCGCAAAGGCGCAGTGCGCGCCACCCTGATCTCCGTGTTCTCCGCGCGCCCCGTGGTGAAATTTTCTTCGCGACCCGAAAACCCGCGCATTGCGCTTCGCTTCCTTCGCTTCGCTCAAGACTTGTGGCTCTGAACATAGGCACGACCGCGCGCTGTCGCTTGCGGCTCTGATTTTTCTTCGCGCCTTCGCGGTGAAATTCGCGGCCTAAAAATCACGCCGCCCTCCCACGGGCGCGGTCCTGATGCTACGCGGGCGGCATGCCAGCCCACCGCGTTCTATTCCGCTACCACGACGTCGACGATCCCCGGTTTTTCAACGACCAGCTCGCGGGTTTCATCCCCGAGGGCGTCCACCGCGGCTACACCTGCGAAATCGGCAGCTCCCCGGAGAACGTGTCGATCCGGCCGGGGCAGATCATGACCCGCAAGGGCGAGTCGATCTTCCTCGACACCGCGCTTGCGAATTACTTCCGGGCCGACACGCTGAATGAAATCCCCGCGAACGCCGGCGCGAATCCGCGGCACGACCTGATCGTCCTGGAGTTCGTCTACGTGGAGACCTGGCCGGACCAGCCCGAGCCGATCTATTTCATCCTCGAAGGCGCGGACGAGGCCGGCTTCACCCTGCCGACCTACAACCAGTACCAGACGCCGATCGCCATCGGCCGCTGCCAGCCCGGCCAGCAGACCTACGACCTCCTCGTCCCGTTCCCCGAACGCTGGGTGCGTAACGCGGTCTACGATCACGTCGCCGGCGTCTGGAAGATCGTCGACGGCGCCGTCATGGCCGCGCGCATCCAATTCATCGGGAAGGATTTCTCGGAGTTGACGGGCTGGGAGCCCGGCCTGCGCATCGAATTGATCGCGCCGGGGACGCTCGCGGATGACGCCGAGATCGAGGAGTCCGACTGGCAGCTCGTCGCCGACTACGGCATCGGCGGGGAGCGGGTCGTCGCCGATGCGATCACGGAGCTGCATCGCCTGGTCGATCTGCACCTCTGGGACGACGTCATCCAACGCGGCGTCGTCGCCGGCGGCCGGGTGACGAATGACGGAGGGACGGGGATCACCGTCGATCCGGTTACCGTCGTGACGCGCCAGGGCTATCGGGTCGAGCGCACGGATCCCGCGGCCGCGACGATCCCTCTCAACACGGATTCGACGAACACCCGGACGGACCTCGTCGTCGCGCGGCACAATCACACGCCGCCGGGCGCGGTCCCGCCGATGACGATCGAGATCGTTCCCGGGACGACCGCGCCCTCGGTGGATGTCGGCGCGCTGCCCTCGGACGGCGAGATCATCGCCTTCGGCCTGGTCGAGCCGCTGCAACAGCAGTACGCCCACATCGTTCACGCGGGGCGGCGCTGGTACTCCAACTGCTACTACAACGACGACCACGAGATCCGGATCATCTACGGCGATCGCGGGGCGTTTTACGTCGAGGTCTCGCCGAACATCAATCCGACGCTCGGCTACGCCCCGAACATCGCCGTCTACTGGCACGCCGGCGGCGTCGCCGACGACGCGGACATCACGAGCGGGATCGCGAAGGTGTGGGAGCTGAACGGAAGCGGCGTCGTCGCCAACGTCGCGGAAGTCGTCACCGCCCGCGGAAACAAGACCTCGCTCAACGCGCGGCTGAATGTCGTGCTGGACGCCGACGGGAACCTGAAGGCGGACACGGTCGGCAACACGCAGTTGCAAGACGATGCGGTCAACACCAACGAGATCGTCAACAACGCCGTTGTGACGGCCAAGATCAACGACCTGGCCGTGACGACCGGGAAAATCGATAACCTGAGCGTGACGAGCGCAAAGCTCGCCAACGGCGCCGTCACCCTCGGCAAGATCGCCGCGGACGCCGTCGCGACGGCCAACCTCGAGAACCTCGCCGTTGAGACGGCGAAAATCGATAACCTCGCCGTGACGGAGGCCAAGCTCGCGGCGTCAGCCGTCACCAACAGCAAGATCGCCAACAGCGCCGTCGACGCGAACAAGATCGCGGCCTCCTCGGTGGTCAACTCCAAGCTCGGCATCAAGGCGGTGACGGCGGACAAGGTGAATTACTTCACGGTTTCGGGGAACGCGAGCAGGACGGACTCGTACACCGCCGGTTCGCTTACGGACATATTACAGCGAATCAAAGTCGCCGTGCCGACAGGTTTGAAGCTCTATTTGCGACACGCACGATACAGCTTCACCGACGCCTCAATGCACCTGCATGTTTCCGTCTCCGGCGCATCGAGCTGGGAATCTGCCGACAACGAAGACGACATCGATGCGAATATCGAGCTCTACGACAACAGCGCGGGCGGCACGCCAACGGATGTTTTGTTGATCATCCGCGCTAAAAACGCGCACATCAGCGACCCCGCAACGCTCAGCCTGCAGGACGGCTGGTCCTGCGAGTTGTCGTTCGAGTGATCGCTGTTATTGCGTGCACCAGGCGCGAGTCGGATTTTTGGAAAAATTCGACCGGGAAAAGTACGCATCAACGATCGAAATCGTATCCATGAAGAGGCGCGGTAAGTCCGCCGACACTGCAACCGAGTCGTCAAGCGTTCCGTCACCCTCGTCTTCATAGACTCGACCTTCGAGAACGAGATTTTCTTCCACATCATTGTTCAGGCTGACGAAAAGACTGAGCGGCTCGTTGCTGGCGCTGTAATCCGGGTTCGTGCCTTGGCCGTTTGACGGCGAGCCTCCCGTCACACTTCGCGACGTGGTCGGCAACGCATCTGGACCGAAATAGAAAACACTCCGCCCGTCGTCGGGGAAGAGGTTTGCTTCGGCACAGCCGATCGCGTCCTTGTCGTCGGCATCGCCGTAGAAAATTCCCCCCAATACGATGGCTTTGCCATCGAGGACCGAAACTCCAACGGAAAGCGCTAACAATTCGAGCGTTGCGTCTTCTACGAGGAGAAATGTCGCGTCACTTCGACCGGACTCCATATGGAACTGTACCGTATGAACGGCGCCAGGGCGCGACACACGGATCGCGACCTTTGCGTTACCTGCGGGAATATCGAACTCGACTTCTCCATTTTCTCCGGACACCTCTTCGATCGAGGGAACGAATGGATCGCCGGTGGAATCGTTGAGAACCTCGACAAGCGCTTCTTCAATCGGATCTTTCGTCCAATAGTCGACCACGATACCGCTGAGAGTTGTCGGGCCTGTCGTATCATCATCCCCCGCATCGTCATCCCCCGCATCGTCGTCATCATCGTCCCCCCCGCCCGTATCCTCGCAGCATCCTCCTTCGCAGATCCATCCTTCGCCCAGCGCCTCCGTGCATTCCCCCGTCGTCACGCACGCCGCGCATTCGTCGTCGTCGTCCCCCGTGTCGTCATCAGCTTGTCCTGAGCTTGCCGACGAATCGTCGCCGTCGCCCCCCGAGGACGTGGTGCAGGCGAGGGCGGGGAGAAAGAACACCGCAAAGGCGCAAAGGGCGGAAAGGACAACCATCAAGGCGAGCGGCGAAAGGGCAGGGCGTTTCACGGTCGGCTCCTTGCTTCCTTGACGTTGCGCCGGATTCTACGCCCCGCCCCCGTGGAGGGGCAATGAGAATCTCACTTAGATATTTTAGAAAATTAATAGGACCAGACGTTGTGCCAACTCGCGAATTTCGCACGTTTCGATGCCGTAGGACGCGAAGTTGTCGTTCAGGTGCCAGGTAGGAGACGCAGGATATTTGATTTCTGTGTCGCCGTCAGGAATAAGCAGCCCATCGAGATCGTGCTTACACGAAACGATCGCTTTTTCAATCCACACCGTCCCGCCGCGAGTCTCAAAGGCTTGAAAAATTGTCAAGGGTATTGGGTGCCTTTCAGGTCGAGCGAATGCCCGATACCGCTGACCGAGCATCTCAAATTCCACCGTCGCCTCCAGAAGCTTCCTTCGCAAAAAATCGATCGACGGCGCCGCGCGATTCGAGCTTTTCGATTTTTCGCCGCTCGCTTTCGACAAAACCGACGAGATAGCCCGCCCAATAATTCAGGTGTCTGAATCCGTCTTCGGTGAAATTTTCGGCAGCCGGGCGCAGCGTCACCAGGAACGGTGGGTACAAAATCTTGATGGCCGTCACGACGTGCGTGTTCTCCTCCGCCGCCGATCGCCCCTCCACGATCGAGTTTTCGTCACGAAAAGCCTCGATGGGACTTCTGGGGATCTGATCGATCGACGACAGCTTCGAAAACTCAAATGTGGCGGAAAATTCGGTCGGCAAATCCGAAGGTTTGAAACGCGCCGTCGCCTGGCGCCAGCCGGACTCGACCGAAAGCAGTTCCAAAATCGCGCCGTCTTTCTGGATGGTCTCGCGCGGCAGGAGCACCTCGATGTTTTCCGCCATCAACCGTTTCTTGTATTCGCCGAGCGTCTCGGAGGCCAGCCTTGCCAGTTCCGCGTCGATCGCGCCGGCATCGTCGGCGATCTTGTTGAACTCCGTTTCAATTTTCCCCAGCGACGCGAGCTTGATGCGCCCGTCGTCAAGAAAAAAGACCGATGTGTCCACTCCCTTTGAGCGATACGCCGCCTGGTTGCCTTCGCAAAACGTCATCGCGATCGGGTAAAGCTCCGTGTCGCCGGTGACCATCTTGCGAAATGCGACGCTGCGTTCGAAGTCGTAGGCCATCTCCATCAGCGGCGACTGCCAGCGTCCCTGCAAACGCTTCTTGCAACTCGCCGTTTTGTCGCAGCCGGAGTTGGCGGCGGCGAGAATGAAGGCCGTGGCGACAACGCAGAAAAATTTCGCGCGGCCATGACAAATTTTAGCTCGCAACGGCCTCCGCCTCTCCCGCGTCGTCGTCGATGGACATGACCTTCTGGGCGATGAGCTGATGTTCGATCCACTCCCGCTCCTTTTGCTTGTCCTTCGCCATCTCGAGCTCGATCGCCTGCGTCTCCCGAAATTCGCGCGCTTCGGCGGTCACGGTCCAGGAAACGGGCAGGCCCATGCGCTCAACTTCTTCACGGATATCCTTGAGGGCCAGGCGGAAAAATTCCTTGCGCGGATTGACCTTGTTCACCTGATCCCGAAGAAACCGTTTCTGGATATCGCGCTCGAGCCCCGGGGCATCGTCGCTTTGGATCAGCGCGTGCACGTCAAACGAGAATGGAACACTGGCATCCCCAAGTTCCCGGATGCGATCGATCGGCTCCAGCCTTCGGGTCATGCCGATCTTATAAACGTGGTCGCCGAACGATCCGACATTGGAAATCACGTAGACGTGACCCGATTTGGTTTGCTGCGCCATCGACAGCGCGCGTTGCCCTCGCGCCTCGGCTTCCGCCAGTTTGGCCTGCAAGTCCAGCAACTGCGCCTCGAATTGTGCGCGCTGCTCAAGACTTGCCTTGTCAACCTCTTTTTGCATCTTTTCCATGGCTTTCCGGATCCCGTCCTCTTCCTTGGCGGCTTCTCTCACCGCCTTTTCAAATTCACGCTGCGCCCGCTCCTCCTCGCGGATTCTTTCTTTCAGCAGGCGCTGCTCCTCGCGCTCCTTCAGTTTGATTTCGTTGGCGACGGCGGCCCAATGAAGTTCGTCGAGACGGGCCTGCAGGTATTCGGGCGTGATGCGGGCGTTCCGGAAGGCCGACCCCTCACGATTCACGACGGCACAAGCGTCCTTGATTTGCTGGGCCAGCGTGCCGTGGTTATCGCGTTTCAACCGCGACAGGATTTCCTCGACCTTCCCGTTGAACGCGTCGAGGACAAAACGGACGGCCGTCTCTTTCCGATTGGCCTCGACGTAATCACAGGCGGCGGCGGTGCCGCTTTTGATCATGCCCCGGATCTGTTCCCGGGCGGCTTTCAGTTTTTGACCCGCCTCGGTGAACCCGAATTCGTCGGCGAGTTCGTCGAGCAGCGTGTAGGAAGGGATGAGATACCGGTCGCCGTAGCCTTCCACGATATTTTTCATGGCCTTCGCGGTGCGTTCGTAATGATCCGCGTTTTCCTTCGCGTCCAGCGCGTCGCCCGCGATTTCCCGGGCGTGCTTTTGCGCCGCCTCGACGATCCTCTCTCCCTCGATTTTTGCCTGACTGACGATGGCGTCCGCGTTGGCCTTCAAGGTCGCGGCTTCGTTCAGCGCCTCGCGCTTCTTCGCCTCCGAAAACGTTTTGGTCTCTTCGACGAGACGTTCCGCCTGTTTCTCCAGCGCGATGGCTTGTCCTCGTGCGCGCTCGACGATGTCCGACGCGTGGCGCTCGGCTTCAAGCAAAATTTCCTGGGCACGCTTTTCGGCATCGCGGACGACGCGATATTTCTCGAGCGGCCGGAGTTCCGCCTCGACGCGGGTTAGCGTGCGATTTGTTTTCAGGAACAGAGCGAGAAAAATCGCGGCGGAGACAAAAAATATCGCCGTGAGAGTCATCAACGCGACAAGCTCTTGATCGTTGAAGGGCATTGTGGGCCATCCGTTTTAAAGAGGGAACGCCCAATATTCGATAGAAAAATATTCTGATTGACAAGGGGCAACGCGCCCCGTGGACGGGACGAACGAGATTCTGAAACGACGACGGGGGAAGGCTCTTCTGTAATAGGCGGGCGATGGACACCGCCTGCGGCGAGAATACCGCCGCCGCCCGGCCTCACCTCACGGCTTTTTTCCGGAGGCGGCCTCGTTGATCCGCGCTTCAGCGCGCTTCGTGAAAAACGGCAGGCGGTCTTCGATTTCGCGGTCGACGATTCGAAGAAGGTCCTTGTCCGGCAGGTCGGGATGGGTCGCCTTGACCGCGAGGAACATGGCGAGTTCAGAGCGGGCGACGAGCGGCACCAATGTCAGCCAAAAGTTCTTCGCGGTCACCATCGTCGTTGCTCCCGATGACTTGAATTCCAGCTTGTGCGCCCAAGCCATTTTCGGACGACGGCTTCGTCGTCGCCGATCGCGGTGACGAGAAGGCGAAGCTCCTTTTCCGTGACGCCAAGCTCCCGGATCCAATATTCGATTTCGTGGTATTCGCGAAGCAGAATGTGCCGCCGCGACGCGATGCCGTTTCCCGGGACGGCGGCGTCCACGCCGGGGCTTGGCCATTCTCGCGAGAACGCGTCGGTTTCATTGCGATCCTTGTTCATTGCGACCCTTATTCATTGGGGAGCCTTGGGCGGCCGATACGCAAGCTGAAATAACTACAGCGAATTAATGACGCCGCAACAGATTTGGCAAGGGGCGGCAAGAGAAAATCCGGCGGCAATCGAAGATAAAAGGCGTGATTTTTCGACGAAAATTTCAAAGATTCGAGCTCGAAGCTTGATCGCTAAAACTCGTCGTCCCAATAGGCGTCCTCCCAATACACGTCGGGCACTTCGCCGTTTGGACCGAGGCGATAGACGCGTTCCGTCGTTCCGTCGGCTCCCGGGATGATCGCGACGACATCCTGACCATAAAAACCGAAGATCGCCGCGCCGGGATTCCCGTTGCGCCAGATCTCTTTTCCGGTTCGGTGATCGAACAACACGATTTCGCCCGCCGTCCGGACAAAGCGGCGGTGTCCGTCGGGCGAGATGGCGGTCGTTTCCGTGGCCTCCGCCGGTCCGACAGGATCAAAAATGTTGTCGCGCATATCCCCGTGACCTCCACCCGGCGGCCGGCGACGATCCGACACGCGCGCCCCGCGATACGAAATCCCCGCCGGCCGCCAAACGAACTATCCGTTTTCCTTCAGCCACTCGCGGACCTTGCGGACCTTGGCCGTGTATTCGCCAACGGCCCGCACGGCTTCGTTCAATTTCTCCGGGGATACACCAAGCTCCCCGGCCCAATAATCGAGCTCGGCCGGGTTTGAAAGGTGTATTTGCGTGGGATCGACGGGGCGTTCCGGTTTGAGATCATCCGCCATAAAAACAATCGCCTCCCTTTTATCAAAAAAAAAGCCGCCGGCTCGGCCCTCACAGCCTTTCGGTCAGCAACATCCTCACGAGCGTCCTCCGGGTCTCGTTGACCCGCCGCCACGCCTTCAGGAGCCGGCGTTCCTCCTCGTCGAGTTCCACCGCGCCCGCCTCGCCAGGTTTTTTCGTAAGCGGCTCGGCCGGCTCCATTTTCAATCCCGCGCAGAGTTTCAGGTAGACCTCCACGCTCATCCCGCCGCGGCCGGCGAGAAGTCCCTGATAGTGGCGCAGCGAAATCCCCGCCGCGTCGGCCAGGGCCTGCTGCGTCATTCCGGATGCGCGCCGTTCCTTCTCGATGCGGGCGATGACGTCCTTCGGTTTGATCGGCATGCGCGCATCGTAGATTTCGCGCCGCCCTCCGAGAACGAAATATCAGGCGCATAAACTACGCCAGATCGTTCATACGGAGAATCCATGTCCCCGGACGACATCCTGGAACTCGTCGAAAAGCTCGCCGCCAAGGGCTTCACGCCGGCCGAGATCGCGCGCCTTCTCGAATCCCTCGCGCAGCTCACGAAATTGATTTCGTAGGGGCTTCAATTTCACGCGGAGCCGCGGAGGCAGCGGAGGATGGGCTGGGAACGCCGAGCCCCAGCTCGGCAAATCCACGATCCGCGCGACGTTTATGGCAGAAACGTTGCTTCGTCGAGTGATCGATTCACGTCGTCTATTCGTCCTTTCCCGACACGATACAGATCCTGCGCCACACCCTCGATGAGACCGATCGTCATGAGGTTTTTCGCGATACGCACCACGTCCCGACGGGAAATTTTAAGTTCTTCCGCCACCGTGGAAAAACTCGCATTTCCTGCTATCGGATCCCGCAGGTACGCCGTCCGTCCGTGCACTAATATCCAGCGCTCTATCAATCCGTCATCGGGCATGATGTTGCTCATCTCGGACCTCCGGGAGAAGAGTTGCGCCGACAAAGTCGCTTTTTCGTGACAAAGGGAGAGCGGCGTGTCGCGAGCGCAATCTGCAGCACGCCGCTCGACTCGTCACGTCATTCGGGTACGATCCCGTGGTGCCTCCATTCAGCAGCCGTTCGACCCGCATAGGATCACCGCCGTGGCGGAGTTCGGTTCGATTGTAACCGTACGCTGGCTCGTCTCCAACCGCGCACTCCGCTGCGCTTCCGTTTGCGGCTCTGACGTCGCAACTCTCCGCGCGCTCCGCGCCTCCGCGTGAGACGCGATTTCCCTCAATCCTCCTTCGCGTCTTCGCGGTAAAAAGTCCGTTTCTAAAAAACACGCCGCCCTTATCCGCGCGCGCGGCGTCTGCCACACCTGCCGTTCATGAGCCTTGATCAACGCGGCGACGATACGACCCGGCGCGAACGCGAACGCTTTGAGGACCGCATGGAAGAGGCCTTCGATGATCTCGCGAAAAAGCACGGCGAGATCGCGACCCAGCTCGCGACGTTCATCGCCGCATCCAATCAACGTTTCAAGGACGGCGAGCGCCGGATGGACGAGCTTCGCGATTACGTGAAGCGCGTCGAGGACCGGCAGATCGCCGGCGTCGGCGGCCGCCGCCGGGAAGACGTGATCGACGCCGGCGCGGACGGGCAACGGCGGGGCACGCGCGAGACGGACGACCTGAAAACGGATGAGATCACCGTCCGCCTGCCGTTGCCCAAAACGTTTCGCGGCGTGCTCTACCTCATCATCGCCGCCGCCTTTTTCTTTTCGCTCATCGTGAATCTCGTCTTGCAGGCGCGCACATCGGTCAACCTCGGCGATTTCCTGAAAAACGCCATGCCGGTCATGCAGGAGATCGAACGCGCGATGCCGCCCGAACCGGATTTCTCGCCGGTCCCCGCGCCGCCGCCCCCCGAGCCCGCGCAAGCCCCGTGACGATCGATACGCAAATCTTCGTCTCCGTCCGAAACCGGGCCGCCGTCACGCGCGCGACGATCCGGGAGATTCTCATCCACGGGGGAGGCCGGGCCGAGCTGCACATCTTTGATGACCGGAGCGATCGCGAATTCGACCCGCTCCTCGAGCTTTACCGCGAGCTGCGGATGCGCGCGGGCATCGCCGCGATCCACCTGCAACGATCCGTGCCCGAGGGCGTCGCCTGGGGCAAGTCCTACGCCCTTGCCGCCTTCCTCGCGACCATCGCGCACACGCTCCCGGCTGAGCGCCGGCGCTTTGTCGCCATGATCGACAACGACGTCGAACTGCGCCCGGGCTGGCTTGACGAATGCATCGCCTTTCTCAAGTTGCCGGAGGCGAAGGCGCGCCGCATCACCGTCGCCTGCCCGTGGATCGACCCGCACTACACGCGGTTCGAGGAGCTTCGCGCCTTCGGCCGGAGACTTGCCGTTCAGCGCGAGCACGGCGCGGCCGCGTGGGTCTTCGCCTGGGATTTTGTCGAGCGGCACGGCCTTCCCGACATCCACGATCCCGTCGGGCCCGGGCACGAAGAGGCCTATTACGTCCGCTCGATGCGGCGCAACGGCGAGTGTTTCGGGAGCCTCGCCGATCTTGCCGATCCCTACGCGCGCGGCCGCGTCTCCGAACGCGAGCTTCAGGAGAGCCTGCCGGCGCGCGGGGCGAGGGCGGTGTGACGGCTCCCCGCATCAGCGCCGTGATGCCCGTTTACCGGACGCCGCCGGATTTCGTCCGCCGCGCGATCGCCTCGCTCCTGGCCCAAACCTTGCCCCCCGTGGAGGTGTTCGTCATCGAGGACGGCTGGCAGCCGGGGCTTGCCGCGCTTGTCCGCGAATTCGCGGACCCGCGCCTTCGCCTGATCCGCCTTCCGCAAAACGTGGGCCCGCTCTGGGCGCGCCGCGCGGGCATCGAGTGCAGCGCCGGCGAATACATCGCGCTCCAGGACGCGGACGACGAGAGCCTGCCCGCGCGCTTCGAGAAGCAGGCCGCCTGGCTCGCCAAACGGCCGCGCTGCGCGATCGTCTCCTGCAATCTCGATCACACGCGCGGGACGACCAATCGCGGCCGCGTCCTGACCCGCGCCAACGAGCTGCACGGCGGCCCCTGCCTGTTTCGCCGCGAGGCTTACGAGCAAGCGGGCGGCGTCGACGGGATTCTCGCCTGGTGCCCGGACGCGGCGAATCTCTACCTCGCCGAGGACTACGCCCTCTGGCTTTCCATCCTCGCCCACGGCTGGGAGTGCGCGCGCCTGCCGGAGATCCTCTATCGCCGGGGCCGGCACGCCAACTCCGCGACCGCGAAGTTCGCACGCGAGTGCGACGCCGCCGGCGCGCGGCTGCGGGAGCTCATCGCCGCCAAATTGAAAGCGGAGCGCAGGCCCAGGCCGCGCGTCTCCCTCGCGGGCGGGGTGATCCATGCCGCGTGACGGGACGCTCGACCGCCCGGAGGATTACTGGCGCACGCACCTTTCCCGCGAGCGTTTCCGCGATCGGCGCGGCGCGCACGCCGGCGAGACGATCTTCATCCTCGGAAGCGGGCCGTCGCTTCTGGCCAACGACCTTTCGCTTCTCGCCCCGCATCGCGTCCTTTGCGTCAACCACACGATCTTTTTCGCCGACAAGGCCGAGCCCGATTTCTGGGTCTTTCTCGATTCGCTCCCGGAGTTCAAGGCCTACCTGCCCGGCGCGATCCATCGCGGCGTCACCTGCTTCGTGAACCAGATGTGCGGCTGGGAAAAGCTCCCCGAGCCCGTCTACTTCAATCCCTGCGACCTGCCCGGCCATTGCATGTACAGCACGACGGATGCGGCGCTCGGCCTTACGGTCCACCTCGGCTTTGCCCGCGCGTTTCTCGTGGGTTTTGACGGCGGGAACGGGTTTGACGGAAAGAGCGGCCACGTCTTTCACCGGCACCTCGCGAGCAATCCGACCTCCTACCGCTGGGCCGACGAAGCGATCCGCCGCAAGCAAGCCTTCATCGAGATCGAAAGCGCGGGCGCCTTTCACGGCCTGGAATTCCTTGCGCACCGCGCGCTGGCCGACGCGATCGCCGCCGCGCCCGCGGAAAGCGGGGTGCGTTCATGAGCCTTGTCCTCACCTGCGGCGACGCCGGCGCGTTCGCGCACCTTGACGCGCAGTTTCTCCCCTCCCTGCGCGCGTCCGGCAAATTCGACGGCCTGGTCGTCATCGTCGATTACGGATTCGCCGAGGGGCAGAAGGCGCAGCTCAAACGCCAGGGCGACGTCGAGATCGTGACGGTGCGCCGCCATCCCGCGCACGTCATCATCCCCGTCCTTCGCCTGCGCGATTTCGCGATGGTGCTGGGGCGCTTTGCCCCCATCGAGCGCGTCGCCTGCTGGGACGGCGGGGACGTTTTCTTTCAGGGGTCGGTCGCGCCGCTTTTCGCTTCCGACACCCCGGCCGCGGCCGCGGAGATCAACCCCCGGCTCCTTCGCGACAACGCGACGATGAAGCGCTGGGTCGGCGCCGATCCCTTCGGCCGCTGGCTCCTCACGAGCTTCGCGGCGCTTCCGGTCATCAACGGCGGCTTTTTTTACGGCGCCGTCGAGATCGTCCGGGAGTACTGCCGGTGGGCGTTTCGCCAATGCACCACGGGCGCGCTTGCGACGATCGGCGGCGCGGACCAGTGGGCGCTCACGTGGGCGGTGCACGGCCGGATCTGGCCGTTTGACGCGCATCAAAACGAGACCTGGAACTACACCCTCTGCACGCTCGCCCCGAACCTCGAAAAGGGCGTCGTCCTGGACGCGGCGGGGAAACGTCCGGCCGTGATCCACAAAAACGCGCGCTCCTGCCCGCACGTGCATTGGAGCGCGCCGTGAAAACGATCGCCTTCTACAAGATCCGAAAGCCCGGCGGCGCCGTCGTCAGCCTGAAGATCGACGACGTGGTCGTCGGGAACGAGGCGCACGTCTTCACCGACACCATGGCCGAAAAATTCCAGACGAGCGCGTGGGCGCCCTACATCCGCGAGATCAACGACATCGAGGTACGCCAATACGCGGGCGAAGATCTGAACGGGCGCACCGTTCTGCTCTGGCGAAACGGCGGATACGGCGACCTGCTCATGATCACCCCGGCGATCCGCGAATTGAAGCGGCGCTATCCCTTGGCCCGCATCAAGTTCGCGACGGTCGATCGCTACCGCTCCGTCCTTGCGGGCAACCCCGACATCGACGAGATCGTGAGCGTCCCGTTTCCCGCGGCGGCGCTTTCGTCCGTCGACTTTCTCCTCACGTTCAACAACACCATCGAGTCCTCGACCGACGCCGCGCTTCCCGGCGTGGACATCTTCGCGGCGCGCGCGTGCGTGACGCTCGCGGCCGATAACCGCGTCCCGGTTTACAACGTCTCGCCGGCGCGCGCCGATGCGATCGCGAAGACGCTTGCCGCCTTCGCCCCCGTGGAGGGTCTGCCCTGGGTCGCGATCCAGATGCGGGCAAGCTCCCCGGTGCGCACATATCCCCTGGATGCGCTCAAACGCGTCGCCTGGAAGCTCGCCCAGTCGTCCTACGTCTTTTTGTTCTCGGATCGGCCGAAAGACTTTACGCAGGATCTTCGCCGCGCCGGTATCGTGAATCTCTGCGGCGTCCTGCCCGACATGGCCGACGTCGCCGCCGCGCTCGCCGGCTGCGACGCCCTGGTCGCGCCGGACTCATCCCTTGTCCACTACGCCGCGGCCCTTGGCGTGCCCACGATCGCGCTCTACGGCCCGTTCCCGGGCGCGATCCGGACGAAGGACTATCCCCTCTGCACGACGCTCGAGGTCGACCGCGCCGCGTGGCCGTGCGCGCCTTGCCTGCTTCACGGGCACGCGCCCTGTCCGAAGGCGGTCGAGCGGGGCCGGCGCGACTCCCCGTGTTTTGAAACGCTCCCGCCGCGCGCGGTCGTTGCCGCCGTCCGGGACATCCTCGCGAACAAGAAAGGCCAAACGCATGCGGCTGCCGTGTGACCAACGCAAGGATATCCCCGCCACGGGGGGCGATCCGGACGGGATGCTTCAACCGGCGCCGGGGCAGGGCGAGCTCTGCGCCGACTGCGCGCGTCGCCACGGCCCCGCGGATTGCGCCGAGCGCTCCGAGGCGGATCTCCGCAAATTCTCCGACGCCTCGGAATGGTGCGCGCTGTACGTGCAGGAAGGGGCGCGCCGATGACCGACGAGCAGCTCCGGCTCATCGCGAAATACGCGCATGCGCATCGCGTGCCGGTCGCGCACGCGATCGCGGTCTTCGAGGTGGAAAGCGGCGGAACGATCGCGAATCCGGACGGGACTCCGACGATTCGCCTGGAGGCGCACAAACTTTTCACCTACGCGGGGAAGGATGCGCCGTCCATCTTCGATACGCACTTCCGCCCGCGCACCGGCTGGCGCGGACAGCAGTTTCGCCAGAACGCCTGCGAAACGTGGCGCGCGATTCACGTCGACCGTCAGGACCGCGAGCACGAGGCGTTCGCGCTCGCGCGCGCGCTTTTCCCCGGCGACGGGCCGTACCTTTCGATCAGCGTCGGCCCGGGCCAGATCATGGGTTTTCACTTTTCGATGCTCGGTTACGTCAGCGCGCGCGCGATGGTCGAGGCTTTCCACGACCTTCCGACGGCGATCGCCGCGGTCTTCGAGTTCATCGTGAAAAAAAACGCGCTTGACGCGCTGCGCGAGGCCGACTGGAGGACGTTCGCTAGGATCTACAACGGCAGCAATGTCGATGACTACGCCGCGCGCCTTGCGCGGGCATGCGCCGAGGCCAGGCGCAGCGGCCTTCACCTTGTCCAGGTCTCGGACGTGCCGCCGGGAACGGCCGTCTGGCCGAACGGCAAACCGGAGGGGCGGGGATGAAAAATCTCTCGGCCGCGTTCGCGAATCTCGTCTCGAAAAAGCTCGTCTCGACCGGCGGCGCCATCGGCACCATCGCCTGGCTCGTCTCTCTTGTCGCCGCAGGCACACTCGCCGCGCCGGTGGCCCTGGGCTTTGCCGGCCTCATCGCCGCTGTGGCCGTGACGCACAACATCCGCCAGGGCCGGATCGACGAGAAAAAAGCCGCCGCCGCGCCGCCCGCGCCGCCCGAATCCTGACCGCCGAACGCCATTCCGATTTGCAATAGGTTTGCAACGACGCCGCGAATTTGCAGTAATTTGCAACAAATCGCCGCATAAAACGCACCGCGCCCGCCTCCCCATCCGCAAAGAAAAACCCCCGAACTCCGCGATAATTCGCGGTTTTTCGAGGGTTTTCTCATTAGCCGCCGAGTGGAATCGAACCACCGACCACCTCCTTACCAAGGAGGTGCTCTACCCCTGAGCTACGGCGGCAAAGGCGCGCACATATTAGCCACGCGCGTTTTGAATGCAAGATTTTCGCGACCTGTCACGCGGGAGGGCGAACTTACTTCGGTTCGTCGAAACTGAAGCGCACGGCCTGAAATTGGGTGCGGAATTCGGCGACCTCGTTGCGGACCATTTCACCCTTGACGCACCGCGCGAACAGGCCGGCGATCGTCTTCATCTCCGCGCCCTTCATGCCGAATCGCGTCATTTCCTGGACGCCCGTGCGGATACCGTCCGGGTTCATGGCGTTTTTCAGCGGCTCGTACGGCAGCATGTTCATATTGGTGATGATGTTGTTTTCGGCGAGTCGCCGGCTGACATCCTTGCCGCCGCCGAAGTCCCTGACCGACACGGCGACCTGGTGCGTCTCGGTGTAGCCGAATTCCTTGCCCTGCACGTCAAGGCCCTCGGACGCGAGCGCTTCGGCGAACGACTTCGCGTTTGAGACGACCTGCCTCGCGTAATCCTTGCCGAACGATTTCCATTCCTCGACGACGAGGCTGAACGCCGCGAGCGTGTTGAGGTGGTGGTTGCTCGTCGAACCGGGGAAAACGCCCCGATCGGCAAGCTTCCACATCTCGTCCTCGTGATTCGACAGGATCACGCCGCGCTGCGGGCCGAAGAAGGTCTTATGCGTGCTGCCGGTGAGGAAATCCGCGCCCTCGGCAAGCGGATCCTGAAACGCGCCGCCCGCGATGAGTCCCAGCACGTGCGCGCCGTCGTAGAAAAGGCGGATGCCGCGCGCCTTGCAGATTTGGGCGAGATCGGCAACCGGCTCGCGGCGCAGGATGAGGCTCTTGCCGAGAATCAACAGTCCCGGTTTTTCCGCGTCGATGAGATCGCGCGCGGCGGCGACGTCGATCGTGTAGCCGTCCGGGCTTCGCGGAAAATCGACGATCTTTTTGGCGAACTTGCCGACCGAGCCGGCCTTGTGGTGGCTGATGTGCCCGCCGCCGGGTGTCGAGTTCACCATCACCGGCCGCTCGTCGCGGATGAAGCGCGAGAAGAGCGCCTCGTTGGCGACATTACCGGAATACGGCCGCACGTCCGCGTTCGCGGCGCCGAAAATCTCTCTGACGCCGGCCGCGGCGCGCGACTCGAGCTCGTCGATGAACGCCGTGCCTTCGTAGTAACGCTTGCCGGGATGGCCTTCGGCGTATCGGTGCCCGAAATCGGACGACAGCATCGCGCGCGCGCGCCGCGAGAGCACGTTTTCGCTCGCGATCAGGTTGATGCAGGCGGCTCGCCAGACCTCGTTTTCCGCGACGATGCGTTCGATTTCGCGGGCGTCCTCGATCGACATAAATGACCTCGTGGGGATCGGATTCGGAACAGGAGGCGCGATTTTAGGCAGGCGCCGCGGGGGTGTAAAGGAAGGAGGAGGACGTAGGAAATAGGAAAGAGGAAATAGGAAAGAGTGGAATCGCAACAGCCGGAGCCATTTTTCAATGTGCTCTCGTCGACTTGTCTTCCCGATGGTCGCGTAGCGGCGGTCGTTACCGAGCGGAGCAAAGGGTCTCTGTGGTTTGCCTTCTCTTCGCTCAGAACGACAAACTCGCGCGACGGGGACAGGCGCGGGAAAACGCGGCGGCGGAGGGTATGTCGGCGAGGGACGGCCGCTATAGCGCGCAGAGTTCGAAGCGCTTGGCGGCCTCTTCGCAGTCGTCGGCGTCGCAGGCTGCGGCGACAAGGCACTTGTAAGCGTCCTCGGCTTCGCCGCCCTCGTCGAAGGCGTCGAGGCACGCGCCGGCCAGCGTCGCCGCGTCGGTGATGTCCGGGTCGCCGAGAATCTCGCCGTTGCACTCGCCGTACACCAGCGCGGCCAGGCCGCTGCAACTGCATTCGACGTTCACGCGGTCGCGGTCCATGCCGTCGCACGTGCACGCGGGCGCGACCAAAGCCGCGGCGAAAAGGATCAGCGCCAAAATCAGGATTCGCGGTTGCATCATGGCCTCGAAATATTAGCACGGGGATGCGCGTAGGTCTTGCGGCTGCCTTCTTCCTCTTCGTTGAAAATCCAACCCACGATCTCCCCGATGTTCATCTCCCGCTTGCCGTCGCGGGTGACTTCGTAGCGCTTGCGGTGCGTTCGGCTGCTTGTCGCGATGTCCGAGCCGCGCCGCGATTCCTTGCCGGTGGCAATTTCCGCGGTGAGCCCTTTTGCCCGCGCGATCCAAAGGCGCATGTTCGTCTCGCGCAGATCGACCCAGCCGTCGTGCGCGCAGCGGTCGCGCGTCGCCGCCGTCAGGCGCACGCGGTCCGCTCCGCGCCAGGCGGGGATGGCCACGCGCGGCCCGCGCAGAAGCGAAACGCCGTCCGGCAGCAGGATCGGAATGCCGATCGACACGACGCGCGAGCGAAGCTCGGCGTCCTTTTTTACGAGATCGGCAAGGCGCGCGCTCATGCGGGCCGGATCGGCCTTGGCGATCGCGGATAAGGTGCCGAACGTGCGCCGCAACGTCTCCGCCTCGAACAGCAGCTTGGAAAGGCGCGGCGGACCGAGAATCTCGAACGCGATTCCGGCGCCGTGCTTCAACTCCAGCTCGCGAAGCTCCTCGAGCGCGTGCTCGCGCATCACGCCCGCGCGGTAGGTCGATTTCATGACCGTGTTCGAGAGCATGCCGATGATGTCGTATCCGGTGTTCGCGCCGGTCAGCTCTTCCTTGACCGCCTGCGCGATCTCCTCCGGCGTCACGTATTCCATCTGCCCCGTCGTGGTGATCGCCTCAAATTCGCTCGAGGAAAACAGGCCGTTTTCGCCGGTATTGATGAAGACCGCGCGAAGGGGCCGGCCCAGCGACGAGATTCTTTCGTCGTTCGCGACACGGATGTCGATCGACTTCGAAACGTCAAACGGGCGCGCCGGGTCGGCGTCGAAAAGCGCGATCGGCTCGCCGCCGCGCGCGACGGGGCCGTGATCGATCGCCTTCCACGCGATCGCGGCCGCGGGCTTGACCTCCATCGTGAACGCGAATCCCGGCGTGCTGTTCATCAGAAAAAGTAGCAGCGAATGCGCGCCAGCGACGGCCGATTTCGAAAGCAGTTTCTGGCTCGGGCGCTCCTCGCTGTGCGTGTAGGGGATGTTGAGGCCCATGCCGCCGGTGCCCGTCGTTCCGATCTTGCAGTACGCGCGCGTGCCGGCGGCCTTCATCGCCGTATAAAGCACCTGCACATGACGCACGAGGCGCGGCAGGTAAATCGACGTCAAATGCAGGCGCAACGAATCGACAAGCCCGCGGACCTCGTCGCCGTACGCGGGATCGACGGGCGACATCGTTTCGACGCGGCGCATGCGCAGGCGCAGGTCGAGCACCGTGGCGTAGACGTCGCGATAGGCGACGCCCGTCGCGGTGTTGACCGCGTCGATGACGATCTGCGGCTTGTATCGTGCGACGATGCGATAGAGGAAATTTTCGTCGAGCCGGGCGATTCCCGGATCATCGAAGGTGTCGGCGATGATGCGATCCAGGTCGGCCGGGTCAGTGATCGCGCGCATGTCGCGGTCCTTCAGCGATTCGCGAAGGAAGATGTCGCCGTGCTCGCCGATGATCTTCGTCCGGATCTTGCGCCGTCCGGTCTCATTCAAGCGCGCGACCTCGCCGGCGAGGTCCGCGACGGCCTCGGCACTCTCGCTTTCGCGCAAGGAGCAGACGACGATGCGCTTCGGGTTTTCTTTCAGCAGTTCGTAGCAGACCGCGCGGCCGACAAGGCCGAATCCGCCAAGAACGACGACGGTTTGTCCGGAGAGGGTGGGCGGCACGAAAGGCTCCCGCCGTGGAAAGTTGTCGGAAGTTGCGCGCGGATGATAGGAGTGGGTCATGCGCGCTGTCAACAAAAACGGGGCCCACGCGTGAGCCCGATGTCCGGCGATCCTTCGATGCTTTCGCGGACGCGCGAGGAGTTTGAACGCGTGCGCCGGATCGTCTCGCCGCTGCGCGGCCGGCTGACGGCGCACGAGTCCGTGCCCCCGCTTGCCGCCGCGCTTGTGCTGACGGCGATGTTGGCGGTGCACCTTGCCATCGCGGTCGTCTGGTTTGAACGCGACCGCACGTTGATGGGCAACGATGCCGCGGATTACTTCCAGCATTTTCTCGTTTACGAGGCGCGCATCGCCGAGGCGGGCTCGTCGATCGCGGGTCTTCTCGAAACCTGGGGATGGCAGGAACGCACCACCGCGCCGCCGCTGATGTTTCTCCTGACCTGGGTCGTGACACGATTTGTTCACACGCCCGATGCCGCGCGTTTTACGGTATTCTTCGCGAAAATCGCGCTCGTGCTTTTCACTTACGGTGCGGGGCGGCGCATGTTTGGCCGCGACGGGGCGCTTGTCGCGGCGGCCGTGGTCGGATTTTCGCCGGTCATCAACGTCCTTTCGTTGCAATTCAATCCCTTCGTGCTCGTCGCGGCGAGCGCCGCCGCGTGCGCGTACGCGTGCGTCGCGTCGGATGCCTTCCGGCGACTCGGTCCTTCGCTTGCGTTCGGCGCCGCCGCGGGATTCGCGGCGATGACCGAGCGCGGCACGGGCGCGATCTTCGCCGCGACGGTGGTGGGATACGGGCTTGCGCATCGGGTCCTCGGGCGGCGCGACGAATCGCGCGCCGCGGCCAGTCGGAATGGATCGCCGTGGATCCCTGTGGCGCTCGCCGGCGCGATCGCGCTTGCGATCGCCGGCCCGTACGTCTACCAGTATCTCCGGCAGGGCATGGAGCACGTGGCGGATTTGTCGGCCACGGCCGTCTATCCAAGCCGCGAGGGAAATTACTACGAGCGCGTGCTGCATCGGCACGTCACGGGCGCGCTGTTTGTTTACGCCGGCTATCCTTTCGCCGCGCTGTATTTGCTCTCGCGGCAACGCCATCGGTTCATGGCCGCCGCGATCGTCGTGGCGCCGATTTTATTTTTCGACCGCATCGCGACCAGGGATCTCGAATACATCGTCGCCGGCGTCGTCGGGGTGGCGCTTGCGATCGGCGGCGGCTATGCGCTCATCCCGTGGCGCGCGCTACGCTGGGGTCTTGGCGCGCTGGTCGCAATTGCCGCCGCCGCGAACGCGCACCTGTCGGTGATTTCGATTCCCGATCCCGAATCGTCCCTCGGCGCGTTGCAGCGGCGATGGACGACGACCGGGAAGCCGGGACTTTTTTACCACCGGGCCCAACCGGACCTTCGCGCGGCGTCGGCGGCGATCGCCCGAAACGCGAAAGACCTTCTGCAGCCGCTTTTTATCTATGGCTATCAACGCCCGGGCGAGTTGAACGTCACGATGCACGTCCTCATGAACAAGATGATGATCCGCGTGGGATTCGCGCATCCGGGCGCACGTCATCTGGTCGTCCTGGAAAATGTTTTGCCGGATGCCGCCGGCGTGCCGCCGGGCGATTTTTGGGTCGCGATCGCGCCGCAGGGGACGCGCCTGTCGAGGCACTTTCGCGCGCGCGGTAGCTGGCGCGTCCTTCGCTCTCCCGTCGAGGTCGCCGGAGAAGGCTTGATCGACAATGCGGTGCTGCGCGAGACGCTCGAGGGCACGTCGTTCGAGATTCGCGAATGGGCCGATGTGCCGTACGGCGAGCGACCGCGCCTTGCGATTCTGCGGGCGTCGGATAGGCCGGCCTTAGTCGATGACGGCGGACCCGGCGAGGGCGGCTGAGGTCTCGAGCGGGCCGAGACCCGGCACGCGCTCGAGTTCGTGGCGAAGGAAAAGCACGAGCGGAATGGCGAGCATCAAGCCCACCACGCCAAGCAGCACCTCGCAGATGACAAGCGACGCGAGCGTGACGGACATCGGCAGCTTGACGATGTCGCCGATGATCTTCGAATTCAGGAAGTACTCGAGTTTGTGGATGACGATAAGAAGCCCAAGGCAGATCACCGCGCCAAGCGGGCCGTAGGAAATGAGCGCGATCGCCGTGAGAATCGAATTCGACACGAGATTGCCGACGACCGGGAACAGGCCGCAGGTGAACACGATCGCGATCAACAGCACGGGCTTGGGCAATCCGAGCGCGAAGATCACCGCCGCGGAGATGACGGTGTTGATCGCCGAGATGATGATCTGCCCGCCCATGACGCGCTTGAGGAAAAAATAAAAGGTGCGCGCGCGCGTCATCAGGAAACGGTAAAGGAAGCTCATCAGGCTGCCGGGCCGGCGCGCGAAAACGGCGTCCACCTTGCTCGTGTCGTGGTAGAGCAACAGGTTGATGACCAGGGCGAAGATGAAATAGATGGCGACCTTGTAAACGCTCGTCATCTCGAGCGCGATCGCCTTGATGGCGGTGCCTGTGGCTTCGAAGATCCGCGAACGAACCTCCATCGGATCGACGTATTGCGTCAGGTTCCAGCGCACGTTCGCCGCTTCGAACTGGTTGATCGCCTCCGTCTGGATGTCCACGGCGAACTGCGGCACCTGGCGCAGGACATTCGGCAGCGTGTTCAGGAAAAACACGGTCAGCAGCGCGATCACGGCGACGTACAGCACGGAAAACAGCAGCGCCTTGGGAAGGATCGGCATGAGCCGGCGCACGTCGTTGGTCATCACATCGGAGATCAGATACAAAAATACAAAGGCCAGGACGAACGTCGTCAGGTGCGAGGCGAGCATGGTCCCGGCAAGGAGCGCGAGAAAACCGTAGCCGACCAGAAACGGGTGCCTCGCGACAAACGGGTTCGCCGGCTGGTCCCCGGCCTCGCCCGCGCCGATCGGGGCGCCGATCCCCGCGTCACGCGCCTCGTTCGGGCCCGGGTCGAAGGTGACCGCCGGGTTCGTCACCCGCGGCTCGTCGCGTTCCATGATCGGTTCGGCGGTCATAAGTTTCGGTCCCAGTCTACGACGGATCGAACGCGGCGCGAAGTTTCCGCGTTCGCGCGTTGCGTTTCTTCTTGATTGCCGTGAATTCCTTTGCTATAGGGGCATCCGATCTTCGACGGAGTTGCCCATGGCGCCCAAGGCTCAGAAGGATCTCGGCAAACGCTTTCGCTGCTACGAATGCGGTACGGCGTTTTATGATCTGAATCGCCCCAAACCGATCTGCCCCAAGTGCGGAGCCGATCAGTCGTCCGCGCCCAAATTCGAGGTCCCGGCGGAAATCAAGTCCTCTCGCGTTCGGGACCGCGTCATCTACGCCGTTCCCGAGGCGGACGCGGAGGAGGAAACGGCGGAGTTCGACGAATTCGGCGACATCGTGGCGGCGACCGACGACGACGACATCGAATACGAAGAAGAAGAAGACTAGGCCCGACGCCCGGCGCCTTTTCCGAGGCGCCACGCGTCGATCGACGCATACACCCATAGCGCCGTCGCCGGGACGCCTCCGAAAACGACCCCGGTGAGCATCCGCTTGCCCGCCGCCGATTGCACCGACGCCGGATCGGCGCCCGGGTCCGCAAGCGCCGTCAACAACTCGAAGTATGCGCCGAATCCCCGCGCGAGCTGAACCACGAAAAATCCGACGAACGCCAGCGTGAGCGCCGCGATGATCGCCCCGCGCGCGCGATGCCCGAGATAGATCTGCCCCGCCCCCGGCAAGACAAGCCCCGACAGCATCAGCGCCCGGCGCGCGCGCGCCTGCGCCTCGTCTTGCGTTAAGCGACCCGGAGCACCTAGCGGCGCTCGGCCTTGATCGCCTGCCAAAACGCCTCCAACTCGTCGATCGAACAATCGCGCATACGCCGTCCCTGCGCGGCCAGGCGATCTTCCATTTGCGAAAAGCGGTCGGCGAACTTGGCCATCGTGCGGCGCAAGCCGTCCTCCGCGCTGACGTTGGTGTGCCGTCCGAGATTGACGAGCGCGAAGATGATGTCCCCCAACTCGTCCTCCACGCGGTCCGCGTCGCCCGTTTCGATCGCCTCTTCGAGCTCGGCAAGCTCCTCGCGCACCTTGTCGAGCACCTCCGACGGGCGCGCCCAGTCGAATCCCTCCTTGGCGGCGCGCTCGCCGACGCGAAATGCGCGCAAAAGGGCCGGCAGGGCTTGCGGCACCTTGTCGAGCACGTGCGTCACGCCGCCCGTGCCGGGCGCATCGCGCTTTTCGGACTTCTTGATCTCCGACCACATCTCGATCACATGATCGGCGTCGCGCGCCACCGTGTCGCCGAATATGTGCGGGTGGCGGCGCACCATCTTTTCGCCGAGAACCTGGCAGACGTCGCTCGTGTCGAAATGCCCGTCCTGTTCCGCGATCCGCGCGAGGAACAGGATTTCCCACAGCACGTCGCCAAGCTCTTCCTTCAGGTGCGGAAAGTCGCGGCGGTCGATCGCGTCGAGCGCCTCGTAGACCTCCTCGAGGAAATATTTGCGCAGGCTCTCGTAGGTCTGCTCGTTGTCCCACGGGCATCCGCCCGGCCCGCGCAGGCGGCGGATGATCGCAACGCACGCATCAAAATCGTATTTCGCTTTTTCGTAGGTCATGACGCGCCGGAGTCTACGCGCAACGCGCCGCCCGTCAAAGGCGCCGTGACCTCCGGGGCATCCAGAAAACGCCGCAGCGAGGGCGGAATCGACTCGTCGATCGAGGCGGGCGGATCGGGCAGGGGCTGCGTGTTGTAGGTGTGCCAAAAGAGAACGGGGCCAAGGCGCGAACTGCGATCGCCAAGATAGGCGGCCATGCCGGCGAACGCCTTGCCCGTATACGTCGTTTCGAGCGTCAGGCCGTGCGCCGCGGCAAGCTCCACCGCGTCGCGCGCCGCCGCCGTCGGGCGGCCGTATTCGCCGCCGAAGAAATCGTGGAGGATCGTGATGTCCTCGTCCGTCACGCGCGCGTCACGGATGTCCGCGCCGGCCTCGCGCATGAGAGCGAACGCGCCGTTTCCGAACTTGCGCGCGATCGCGCCGTTGGCGACGACGCGATCGACGACGCGCACGCCGACAACGCGCGTGGCAAGTCGCGTCAGCTTCATGCCCGCGACAAGGCCCGCGTATGTCCCCGTGGAGCCAAGCGCGCAGAAGACGTACCGCGGCTCCGGGCATTCGCCGCGCGCGACCTGGTCTTCCAGTTCGAGCGCCGCGTTGACAAACCCCAATGCGCCAAGCGCGCTCGATCCGCCGGGCGGAACGAGAAAAAGCGCCGGGCCATCGCCCAGGCGCGATTTCGCCATCTCCCGCGCGACGGACCAGGCGGTTTTGGCGTATCCCCCCGCGTGGTGGCAAATCGCTCCCTCGTGGTGGAAAAGACGAAGGTTTCGCTTGACGGCGGCCGTTACCGGTTGATCGAATAAAACCAGGTGGCACGCAAGGCCGAGCTTGCGCGCGTAGATCGCCGTCGCGAGCCCGTGATTCGTGCCGATGCCGCCCATCGTCACGACGCCGCCCGCGCCCTGGCGCATCGCCTCGCCGAGAAGATACTCGAGCTTGCGCGGCTTGTTGCCGCCGTAGGGGCGGGCGCTCGTGTCGTCGCGCTTGACGTACAGGTCGCCGTAGCCGATCGCGCGGCCAAGCGCCTCGAAGCGCTCGACCTCCGTTGGCGCGTCGAAATCGTGGACGCACCAACGGAGGTCGAGCGCTTCGAGGCGCTTGGC
>JAIOHV010000196.1 GCA_019912885.1 bacterium | reverse complement strand
GCGTACGAGATCGGCGCGGCTGTGGATGTCCCATCCGAGAATGTTGATCGTCCGTTGCGCTCGCGGAACAGATCGCCAAGCGCCGCGGCGGCCTCGCCGTCGACCATGATCTGCGTGTCGTGAAATGGCGCGTACGGCGCGCCGTCGGGTCCCACGCGGCGCGGATCGTCGACGCGATGTTCGGGCGTGTCCCAGCGCCGCATCGTGAGATCGATTCCCCCGCAGAACGCGACGCGGTCGTCGATCACCACGATCTTCTGATGATGCGCCGCGCCTTCGGGATGATGGCTGTCCAGCCGATAGCGCATGCGGCGGGGCGCGGACAGCTCGCGCCGGGTGGTCGGGCTCCATTCGCGCTCGAGCGCGAACAGCATGTTGAAATCCCACGTCAGGATATCGATGCGCAGCCGCCGGCGCTCATGAGCGAGCCGACGCAGGAAAGCGCCGAGTTCGCGCGGATAACCATCGTGCGGATCGTGGCGTACGAGATCGGCGCGGCTGTGGATGTCCCATCCGAGAATGTTGATCGTCCGTTGCGCTCGCAGCGCCGTTTCGCGAAACGTCGCGAAATACGACGCCGCGTCGATGAGAAATTTGACGCGGGAGGAGCGGGCCACGCGCCAGCAGTTGGTTCCGATCTGGAAAAGCGGTTCGTCCATACAGCTCGCTCACCTTTACCGGAAAACGCGGGCTCGCGGCGTGAGCGACAAGCCAAAACGGCGACGCCGCGCACGATTCGCGCCGTCCACGGTACGCCATTTGCCGCCTCATTCGGGATACGCGCGCCCGCGTCTAACGCGCGAAGGCCGCCGGTCCGCCGAGCGTCTCGACGATCGCGCGGCGCAAAGCGGCGTCGCGCGTTGCGTCGAACGCACGCCGCAATCCCTTGTCCGCGAGGGGATTATTCGGATTGATCCGCCGCGCCGCAAGAAAGGCGTTCACCGCGTCGTCCGGATTGTCGAGGACGAGCTGCCGAAAGCCCCATTCGATGTGGAACATGTCACGTGCGGCGAGGTCCGCGTCGATCGGAAAATCGTCCGCGAACGCCGAAGCGTCAAACGACATCTCATCGGCATCGCCGCGCGCCGCGCCAACAAGCCCGCGCGCCGCCAGCGCGCGCGCGACAACGATGCCAAGCAGCCGCTGGCCCGCCTCGCTCGGGTGATTGTGATCGACACCGAGCGCCACGTCCGGGCGCGCGCCGGCGGCCTGCCGAAATTCGGCGAGCGGGTCGATCGTCACGATGCCGCGCGCCGCCGCCATTTGCGCGATCCCGGCGTGCAGCGGCTCGTAGCGATAGTCCGTCAGATCGTCGAGCAGCGGAACGATAACCATGGCCGCCGGGACGCCGCGCTCGCGCGCCAGGCGCGCGAATCCGTCGATCGCGTTGCGCACGCGGTCGCGATGCTCGGCGAACACGCGAAAAAAGTAATTCTCGCGAAGTGCCTCGTAACTTAGCTTTTCCCTTTGCGCGAGAAGGCGCAGTCCTTCGCTGTTCCTCGCCGCGTCGCGATGCATCGCCTCGGCGAGGCGATAACGCACGAGGGCAAACAGCTTGCTGTGCCCGAGTAGCGCGCCGCGCAAACCGCGTCGCCACGCGCCGCCGGAGGACAAAAACGCCTCGTCCGCACCGGTCTGCTGGCCGAGCAGATCGAGGATATCCACGCTGTACGGGTCGGGATCGTTGTGATTGTACGACCACACGACAAGATCGGGATCGACGGCAAGCGCCTTGGCGCGCAGGCAGGCGACAATCTCCGGCGCGCCGTATCCGCGCACTCCGAAATTGAAGACCTCCACGTGCGAAGCGCCGGCGCCCGCGCGCGCGTTCAACACGCGCTCGGCGACCTTCGGATGCGCCTCCCACAAAAAGCTCGCCCAGCCGTAAGTGACCGAATCGCCAAGCCACGCGATGCGAAACACGCCGGAGCGTTTTTCGCGCGGATAATGAAAATCGCGCCGCCCGTCGCCATTGATCGCCTCGCCCTCGAACTCGGTGTACGGAATCGGCTCGTAACGCAGATCGGGATCTTCCGAAATTCGATGCACGCCGGACGCGATGCGATAAACGCGCGGCGCGATCCCAAGCGCGCGCACGCCCGCCTCCGCGAAAAGCGCGCCCGCAACAAGGCCGAGCACGACGGGAAAAACGGCGCGGACGATGCGCGGCGCAGGTTTCATGCTCATTCCCGACGCCGCATCGCCACGGCGAACGCGCCATCCGTGCCGTGCTCCGACGGCAGAAGCTGCAGCGCGCCGGACTCGTCCGCAAGCGCGGCGATGCGCGCGGCGCGCCCGGCGTCAAATCGCGCCACCGACTCGGCAAGCGCGCCGCCCGCGGGGACAAGCGAAAAGTCGGCGTGCGCGGCGAGAAAGTCGCGCACGACGTCTTCGTTCTCCGTGCGCGCGAGCGTGCACGTCGCGTACACGAGCCGACCGCCCGGACGCACGTGTCGCGCCGCGTCCGCGAGAATCGCGCGTTGCAGCACGCCGAGCCGCGCGGGATCCTCGGAGGCCAGCAGCCATCGCGTCTCCGGGTGCTTTTGCAACTGCCCCAAACCCGAACACGGCGCGTCGACGAGGACGCGATCGAAAATTTCGCCGTCGCCTTGCGTGTCGCCCGGGTCAATATCCCTCTCGATTTCCTCCACCAACGTCGTCTCCACATTCGCCAAACCAAGCCGCCTTGCATTTTCGGCGACGAGTGCCAGCCGCCCCGCGTGGACATCGCGCGCGACGACGCGCCCGCCCGCACCGACGCGTTCGGCGATGTGCGTCGTTTTGCCGCCCGGCGCGGCGCAGGCGTCGAGCACCTGTTCGCCCGGCCGCGGATCGACAAGCAGCGTTACGAGCTGCGCGGCCTCGCCCTGCACGGTGAGTCGTCCCTCGCGAAACGGCACGGACGCAATGGCCGTATCGAGGTTGTCGGCGACGACGCCAAACGGCGACAGATCCGTGCGTTTGGCGTCGATGCCCTCGCGCGCGAGTTCGGCGATGACGTCGTCCGCGCTCGCGCCGCACGCCCGCAGCACCGCGCGCGGCTCCTCCTGCATCGCGGCAAGAAGGCGCTCGGCGCGCGCGGGGCCGTAGGTTTCGCGCCACATCGCGGCCAACCAGTCGGGCACGGAATACCGCCGCGCGAGTGACGCGGCATCGTCGCCGGCGGGTGCAAGGTAGGCATCGCCCTGCGCGAGCGTTTTCAGCACCGCGTTCACGAAACCCCGCGCTCGCGGGGGGACGAGCGTCACCGTTTCGCCGACCGCCGCGTGCGCGGGGATGCGGTCAAGGAAACGCAGTTGATAAAGACCGATCCGCAGCGCGTCGCGCACGACCGGTTCGAGTTTGTCGACCGGCGTTTTTGATACGGCGTCGATTTCGTCGTCAAGCCGGCGCCGGCGCCGCATCACGCCGGAGGCGATCGCGACCGCGAGCCGCCGATCCGCCGCGCCTGCGTTCGATCGGTCGAGAAGCGCCGAGAGCGTGAGTGAAAGATACGCGCGTTTGCGGCGCACCGCCGTCAGCGCGTCGAGCGCGAGCCGGCGGGCGTCGCGGGAAGGCGCGCGCGCCTCGCCGGTCAACTCGACGCCTCGCGGATGCGCTCGCGAATCGCACGCCACTCGTCCATCGAACGCACCTCGATCTCCTCCCCCTCGACCTTGACGATCGCGCCGCGCGCGGGCGGCGCGTCCATGGCGCGGATGAAGCGATCGACGCGCGCGTCGTCCCACGCGGGATCGATGACGCCGTCGTAAGGAACACGCCAGCCGAAGTACGATCCCTCGCCGGCCTGCGGGCGTCCGGGGTCTTCGTCGTCGACGACGCGGCGGAAGACATCACCGAACGCCGTGACGCCCGCGAGCATCAGCCGATGGGAAAGCGAATGCGTCGTATCGTCCGGACGGATCGGCACGGCATCCTGACGCACGATGTCGCCCGCGTCGAAACGCTCGGTCATGCGATGGAACGTCACGCCCGTTTGGGGCTCGCCGTTGATGATGCACCAAGCGGTCGAAAAACAGCCGCGATAATTCGGCAGCAATGCCGGATGCATGTTGACGCACCCGAGCGGCGGCAAGTCGAGGATGCCGCGCGGAATGCGTTCGCCGTAGTGCAGGGCGAACAGAACATCCGGCGAAAATTCGCGCGCCCATTCGAGGGCCTCGTCGCTCGCGGCGGGAAAAAACGCGGGTGTGAATCCCTGGGACCAGGCGTAGGAGAGAAACGCGCCGTTTGCGTCGTCCAGCGGGTGCGTCAATAGCGCGACGTTTTCCGGGCGCACGCCCTCGGCGAACAACGTTTCGATCGCGACGATGCCCGGTACCGCGTGCACGGCGAGGAGCACGCGCAATGTTTGCCGGTCCTTGCGTTTGGCGCTCATGCGTTCGTCATGCCGACGCGAGAAGCGTCAGGTGGACCTTGCGTTTGCGCGGGCCGTCGAACTCGCAAAAGAAAATTCCCTGCCACGTGCCGAGCCCAAGCTTGCCGTCTTCGATCGTCACCAACTCCGAGCATCCGACGAGGCTCGACTTGATGTGCGAATCCGAGTTGCCTTCGCTGTGCCGGAATTCGGCCAGGATCGGCGCGATTTTTCCAAGGCCAAGCACGATGTCCGCGGGCACGTCCGGGTCGGCGTTTTCGTTGATGGTGATTGCGGCGGTGGTGTGCGGGCAGAACACGAGCACGGCGCCGGATTTCGCCGCCGCGTCGCGGACGAAATCACGCACGCCGCCGGTGATATCGACAAGCTCGTTGCGACTTTTCGTTGAAACGGTAAGGGTTGTCACGTCGATTTCCTCCAACGCGAACATTCGTTTTGCAAGCCGCGCGAAGGCGTGTTTTTCTTGACGCGCGGCATGCCGGATCATAGCATGACGAAACCGCCCGGGATGAATCGTCCCGGCAGGAAACGGGTGAATTCATGAGCGAACATGAACAGAACATCGAAAAGCTGAAAGCCATTTTCGAAAGCAATATCAAACCTCTGGTCGAGCGGCAGGGCTCGTCCGTGGAGTTTGTCTCGTTCGACGGAAGCACGGTCTTCGTTCGCGCGAGCGGGCGCGTCGATGCGTCGGTCATCCGGCGCGCGGCGCTTGGCATCATCCGCAACCACATGCCCGATGTCACGGCGGTGGAGGATGCGGCCTCGGCGTCGGCGTCCGCGGTAACCGATACGGCGGCCGGCGGTTCGAGTTGGTCGAGCGAACAGTTGCAGAGGATTCAGGATCTTTTCGACTCGACGATCAATCCCGCTCTCGCGGGCCACGGCGGATTCGCCAAACCGCTCGACGTGCGCGGCGACAAGCTCTACATCCAGGTCGGCGGCGGCTGCCAGGGCTGCGGCATGGCGTCGGTCACCGTGAAGCAGGGCATCGAGTCGATCATCCGCCAGCACTGGCCGGAGATCCATGAGGTCATCGACACGACCGATCACGCCTCGGGCACGAACCCTTACTAC
>JAIOHV010000195.1 GCA_019912885.1 bacterium | reverse complement strand
AAGCTCGCCAGGTCGTCCATGTGTTCTCCTCGTTCGCGTTGCCTTGGGTGGCTCACGAACCGGAGTTCACTGGACGACTTCCGGAACTGTCAAACTACGGATGCCTCCCCGGCAAAGCCGGGGGAACTCCCTTGGGATTAGAACTGTTGGTCTTCCCATGACCGACACCTATATCGACGGGAGAATGAAGGCGTCGTCGGATGCGCTGCAATTTGACCCAGAGGATGGCGAAACGCCCGCAAACTATTGCACTCCAAGTTGCGGCGACGAACCGTGTTGCGTTTCAACGCGTAGGGAGTTATCGTCCACTTTTTGGGAATACAGTGATGAGGACGATGCTGGAAGGAAAATAGGGGACAGTCACCTATTTATTGGGCCCGGCCTTCGGTCTTCCGATGGGCATTGGGCGAAGTCGGCGGTTGAGGGTGGATTCGAGTTTGGAGAGTAGGGAGTCGGACGCGAGGGGGCGGCCGGTGTGCGTGCTCAGGCGCATCTTTGCGATGAGTTCGGGGTCGTCGTGTTCGGTGAGCCAGGCCTTCCAGTCGCTGCCGGCGGATCGGCGCGCCCATTCGTCGAGGTCAAGCACGTGGCGCGGATCCGTGCCTTCGCTGTGAGCGTTCGCGCTCGACCACGGATACGTCCACGGCACGCGCGTCATCTTCGCGCGGACGGGATTGCGTTCCACGTAACGCAGCGCCGCCCACGCGTGCGAGCGGTCGAGCGGGCAGGAGTGGAATCGATTTTGCCACAGGTGGCCGGTTCGCCCATGCAAACGATTGATCGTCATGGCGTAGCGATAGTGCGTGCGGCCCATCGCTTTCGCCAGGCCGGCGGCATTATCGGGAATGACGATCAGGTGGACGTGGTTCGTCATCAGGCAGTAGCCCATGACCGCGACGCCGAAACGCCGCGTCTCCGCGCGCAACAGGTCGAGATAAATCTGGCGGTCGGTGTCCGTGAAAAAGACGTCTTGGCGATTGTTGCCGCGCTGCGTGACGTGGTGCGGCAATCCCTCGATGACGATGCGGGCGACGCGGGGCATGGCGGCATGCTGCGATGGATCGCGCGGTCGGTCAACAAAAAAATAGGTGACTGTCCCCTATAAAAAGACGGCGTCGGTCGCCGTCGCGCCCGTGGTTTATCCCGAAAACGTTTACGCAACCAACCCGACCGGGACGTGATGCACGGAGCAGGGTCGCGACGCGCTTGTCAAAAACGCGGCTCACCGCCATATTGGCCGCCCGCCAAACCTCTCGCGCGCCGCGTGCGCGGCCACGGAAGCGAACATGCTCATCATCCTCCTGACGATCAGCTACCTCACCGTCATCCTCGGCGTCGCGACCGGCTTTGTCCGCATGGCGTCGCCGGGCAACGAGGTCTCGCGTATCCTGCACCGGGCGTGCGGGCCGGCCTCGGCCTTTCTTTACGCCGTCTATTTCCTCGCGATGCAATTCGTGGACACGGGCGAAAAACAACGCATCGCGCTGGCCGTGCTTTTCGTGCTTCTGGTCTATACCGCCGCCGCATCCGGGCGCGAAACGATGGAGCCGAGGCAAAAATTCGTGCACCTGACCCTCGGGGTGCTCACGCTGCTTTTGTTCTCCGCCGTTTACATCGTTTTCATGATGCACTGGACCGGCGTCGGCGCGTCCTCCATCGATGCCTTCGGCTAAACGGCCGGCGGTGCTAAGATGCCGCTCATGCGACACGTTTTGACGGCCGCGATCGTGGGCGTCTTGCTTTGCGCTCCTACGGCGCACGCCGACGCCGAGCGGCGCGAAACCGATTCGGCGGCCGGGCGCGTCGCCACGGCTTTGGGCGCCGCCGTCGCGCGCCGAGCCAGCGAGCCCGATATTCACCTAGCCGCCGGCGTTCTCGTCAAACCGCTCGATACGCTGACGACCGCAACCGACGGCCGCGCGATCCTCATGTTCGACGATCGAACGCGCGTCGTCTTGGGAAACGACACGCAGCTTCTCATCGACGCGTACCCCCCGGCCGCCGGCCGCGAAAGCGACCGCCGACTGCAACTGACCTGGGGCGCCGTACGGGTTCTGGACGCCTCCGGCACCCGCAACACCGTCCTTGTCCGGACGCCCTCGGCGATCGTCAGGACGGTGGGGGGGTACGTCGTCATCGCTCACGACGCGAACGCGGGAACGACCCGCGTCTTGACCCTTGCGGGCGAGGCGGACGTTGAGCACGCGTCGCGATCCAACGTGCGTTTCACCGTCGCGCCGGGCGAGTGGTGCGTCGTCGAGCAAGACCATCTTCCCTCGATCCCGCGCACGGCGCCGCCTCCATTCGCGGCGGAGCTGCTCGCCGCGACGCACGTCGACGAATCCCCCGCCGCCGATATGCGCCCGGGCACATCGGCGAGGCTTGGGGACGACCCGTTGCGAGACTTGCCGATCGCCTCTTACGGCTTCGGCGGCGGGGCCGCTTCGCGCCTCGGAGACGACGCCGCCGAATTTGACGCCTACGCGCGGACCGAACGCGACTTTGAACGGCCGGATATCGTGCTGCCGGAGGACACGACGCCGGATTCGGTACGATACCGCCACCCCGGCGAGATTCTCGACGACGCCAACGTGCATGTGATCATCGATCTTGGGCAGGGCCGGCGCATCCTGAAGCCCGACAAAGGCGAAAAGGACGAAGAGAAATGACGCGGGTCGCCCTCGCCATCGCCGCCGCCTTGCTCGCCGCCGTCGCCGCCGCGTGCGTCGTGGACGATCCGGACGCCTCGCCGCTCCCCGCGTCTTCGGTCCGCGTCGCGCTGGCCGCGCCCGCCGACATCGCCGAGAACCTGTCCGCGGTTGTCGTCACGGTGACGGCCGAGGCCATGGATCCCGTGATCGCAAGCGCTTCGCTGCTCGGCCATCCGGACGTCGAGCCGGTGGAAATCGATCTGGTTGTTCCCGCGGGACCCGAACGCCAATTTGCCGTCGATATTTTCGACAAACGCCTTCCGCCCGATGGCCCCGACGTCGCGTATTCGGGTACGGCGACGCTCGATCTTGTGGCGGGTCCACGAACGGTCGAAATCGAAACGACCGCCTGGGCGCAGGTTTTCGGCCAGTTGAGGCGCATGTCGAACGCGTTTGAAGATTCGGGCATCGAGCCGAACTACACCGGATCGGGAACCGGCGCGGAAGGACAATACGAAATTACCTCCGACGCGAACGGCGGTTTTTCGGTCGAATTTCAGACGGGAACACGAAGAACGCTGTACGCATCGACCGTTGATGGCTGGAGCGCTTTCGTCCGCATCGATCCGCGCCGCGCCGGGCAGGATTTCGACATCGCCCTTGTGCTGGCGCCCGGCGCCGTGCCGCCGGAGCTGGCCGCGCTCGTTCGCGGCTCGGTCGTATACCTCTCGGATGACGCGAGCGCGCAGCTTGATCTTTACGGCGAATTCGCCGCGTTGGCCGACCCCGCGACCGTGGTGTTCGAAAGCGGCGCGAATAAGACAACCGCCGAATCGACGCTCTTCACCGCTTCGCGGCTGCGCGTCGAGCTTCCGGATCTTCCGCCGGGAGAGTACGCGGTTTATGTGGAAGACGCGGGCGTCGCGGCTTCGAACTCCGTGCGCATCGACCCATCGACGATCGGCGGCTGACGTCCTACGGCGACACGCTCTGGGCGCGGAGATTGATCGACGTCGGCACCGGCAGGGTGATGTTCACGATGGGGATCGTGATATCGATCGACGTCGTGCCCGTGATGTTCGCGACCATCGGGCCGCTCGCGTCGAACGACAGGTCGCCGATCGCGGAAAATGCGAGCCGGTCCGCGAGCAGCCCGTCGATGAACGAGCCCTCCGCGGAAATCAGCGTCGACATTTCGATGAGCATCCGCGCCGCGCCGCCGCCCGGCGCCTCCACCACATTCGCGGTGCCGGCGCCGTCGGCCTCGATCGTGAGCCGACCGGTGTCAAACGGGCCGAGGTCGGCCTTTTGGGAAATCTTCGAAAAGTCGATCGAAGTCCCGGTGGCGTACAGGACAATGCCGTCCGAAAGCGCGATGGGCATGACCGGCTCGTCATTGACGAAGCCGAGAGCCCCAATGTGCGCGATCATGTAACCGGAGACGTAGCTTGGGTCGAGCAGGCCGCCAAGCTCGATGGCGAAGAGATTGTCGTCGGTCGGCGTCTCCGTGCCCTCGAGAAATCCCGAGCCGTCGCGATCGGCGAACGGCACGAGCGCGAACGTCACCGGCACGGTTTCGTCCGCGGGCGCGGCCGTGAACCGGAAGGATCGCTCCGGCTGTCCCGCCCCGCCGCCCGGGAATCGATCGCGATTCAGATCGAGCGCGATGCCCGCGATATTCGTGATGTCATCGGTGATCGTGAGGCGGTACGTGCGCCCCCCTTCGAAGGGCTCGTTCGGGAAAAACTGAAAGCCCGTCCACCGTTTGCGAAGCCAGCCGCGAACGTCTTCGCCCGAATCGTCGTCGGTCACGCGAACGGTGTCGCCAAGGACGATCGTCGTCGGATCCATGAGCTGCGTGAAATAGACCTGAATCGGCAGATGCGCCGGGAAGGCCTCTTGCGTGTTCACGCCCGGGTCCGTCGCGCCGAGCAGCGGCGGGCTAAGGCTGACCTCGGGTGCGCCCGTCCGGAAACGGACGACGCGCTCGACGCCCATGGGGTTGCCCGTGACGTCCGGCAGGCGCCCTTCGACGCGCACAACGTATTCGCTGTCCGGGTCCATCGGCCAACGCGGCTTCAGCGTCACCTTGCCGCCGTCCACGGCCGCGTTCGCACTCACCGGATCGCCGTTCGCGTCTGCGAGATGAATCGAACTCACGGCCTCCTGCGGATGCACGGGCTCATTGAAGGCCAGCACGACCGGATCGCCGAGCCGCGCGAGATTCGACGCGCTGCCCGGCGACACCGACATGAGAAGCGGTCCCGTAGAGTCGGCGACGGCCCCAAGCGCGGACGTCGCAGGCGGGCGAAGCCCAAGCGAGATCGTGACGCCCATGTTCTCGCCGAGAATGTTCAGCTCGCCGAATCCGGCCGTGTCCATCACGAGCTCGTCGCCAATCACGATGGCGCGCCCGGTCAGCGTCAGCCCCATGATGTTCTGCGCCATCTGGGCGTTCGAAGCGGAATCGCCCGTGTTGATCGCCACGTCGAGCATCACCTGGACGGCGACCTCGCCGTCGGCGGCGCCACCCTGCGCGGCGGAGCTTTGCATGAAGCCATAGGCGTCGGTGAGCGTCGTCGCCGTGATGTCGCGCGTTTTCAGACCCGTGGAGATCTCGCCGCCGAGCATCGCCTCGATCTTCTCGCCGTACATCTTCTGGCCCTTGCGGATCAGAATCGGGATCGAATCCTTGTCGATCGCCGTGTTCGCGAGTTCCACGACAAGGCGCCCGGACATCGGTACGGACTCTCGGCCTAGAAGGGTCGAATCGAGGATCATCGTGTTTTGACCCTCGTCTGTATAAATCGAGCGTTCGAGCTTCGACGCGGAGATGAGCGGCGGACAACCGGAGCGATCGCCGAGCGTCGGGCAAAGCTCCACGGCCAGTGTGGCGCGCGGCGCCGTATCGCTGACGACCCACGCATACGTTGCGTCCTCGGCCATCGTTTCGCCGCCCGCGTCTTGCAGGGTGGCGCCGATCACGAGCTCGTAGCTGCGTCCGGGCACGAGATCCGATTCCGGGTCGATGACGATCTGCGTTCCCACGACGTGCATTTGCGCGGGAACGGGCGAATCGTCGCCGAGGGCGCGAAGCATGACGTTTTCGCCATAAATCGCGCGGGCCGGCTCGATCGGCTCGGAAAAGTACACCCGAAATGTCGCCCAATCGAACAGATCTCCGCCGGGAGGCGGATACACGGAGCGAACGCTCAAATCCCGCCCTTGCTGCACGCGCTCGGCGCGCGTCGTGAACTCGAGCGAAACGCGCCCGCCGTCCAGAAGCGGACGGCGGCCGAATTCGTCCTTCACCTGATCGGTGACAGCCGCGCGAAAACGGGAAGCCGGGCGAAGCCGCGACAGGGGACGAAGAATGACGTTCGGCCCCGCGCCCTGCACGAGCACCGGAACCTCCTCGACCGCGTCGCCGTTTTCGTCGATACGCACGATCGACGCCGACTCCGCCGAGAGCGAGCCGGTGTCGATCTGGCGGTCAAAGTGAAATATGACGCCGCTCGACAGGAAGGTTTCCCGGGCGCCGTCCGGGGGGACGGTGGCCATCACGCGGAACTCGGCCGCGCTTTCGGGCTCCGGCAGCGGTGTGCGGCTTTCGATCTCGCAACCGGCGAAAGCGGCAACGGCGAACAAGGCGGCGAGAAACGCGGTCAACCGGCGTGCGTTCATGCGGGGACCCTAGAAGCGAAGCGTGAGCGACGCGATACCGCCGTTCACGTTCCCTTCGCTCTCGTATGTTGCGCCGCCGGCGACTTCCGTTTCGTTCGGCACGAGGTACATGTGGAAATACGATGCGTCGATCGACACCGGAGTCGCGAACACCGGCGGATCCTGGAACGTGTAGCCGAGCCCGAACGAC
This sequence comes from bacterium, assembly GCA_019912885.1. Classification (NCBI taxonomy): domain Bacteria; species bacterium. The sequence goes on along the minus strand of JAIOHV010000195.1, from coordinate 3,850 downwards.
CCGACGTGGCGGTCGTTGTCCAGGAATACGTTGTTGCGGCTGCCGGCTTTGCGCATCGGCGTCATCTGATAGCTGTAGCCGGCGCGCACCGGCAGGCTTTCGGTGAGGTGGTATTCGAGACCCACGCGCGGAACGTAGGTATCGACGAAATCGATGTCGATATCCTCGCGCGGCAGATCGTTGCTCGAAACCTGTTCATCAAACCGGCCCCAGTGATACCAGGTGCCCTCGACCGCCGCGAGGAAGTCGTCCGTGATTTTGAAGGACGCGCCGACGGCGACGTTCGTCGGCACGAAGGTGTCCTGGAATTGCAGCACGAGCGGCAGGTCCGCGAGCCGCGAATCGCCGACATTCGCCTGCGCGTCCGTGACGATATCGCCGAAATAGCCGTAGTTCTCTCCGTGATACGCGACGCCGATATCGACGCGCTCGAAATCGAGGAAAATCGACGCGACCGGCGAATAATACAGCCGCGCGTCGAGGATCATCCCCTCGTCGGACGTGTTTCCCGCGAGGTCCGTCGTGACCTTGAAATCCGTTTCGCCGCGCAGCGTGATGAGCGCGCCGCCGCCCACGTACAACCAGTCCGTGACGCCAAGGCCGAGCGTGTTGGTCGCCATCGTGCTGGTGCGTCCGTAGCGGTAGAAATGCCCGTCGGGATCTTCCACGTCCACGAACTGGATGAGGCTTCGCATGTTGCGGTCGAAATACATCGACAGCCCGAAAGCCAGCGGCCGGTCGGCCTTGAGAAGCGGATTCAAATTGAGGACGAGGTTCGTCAGGACGAAATTGTTGCCCTCGTCGAATTCGTCCATGTCCCCCTTGGGGCCGCCCTGCAGGCGCGGCGCGACCATCATGTAACCGAAGTTCGTATACGAATTCGATGTCTTCGCCATCGCGGCCGGGTTTGCGTAAATCAGCGAACCGTCGCCTTCCACCGCCGTCATGGCGTTTCCCATCGCGACGCCGCGCGCCGTCAGGCCGTAGTCGGCGGGGACGAACGTCTGGCTGGCCTCGGCCGCAAGCGGACACAAAAGGAGGACAAGAAGCCCCCGAAGGATTCTTCGCAGCACACCCTCTCCTTCTCCGGCTCCTGGCGCCGGCGCCGAGCCTTCGGCCAGTCAATTTCATCAAGGAATTTCAGGCTGACGAGCGTTAGCACGCGCTCTCTTGGGGTGTCAACATTTTGCGGCCCGATCGCTCCGCACGGACACTCGCGCGGCCTTTCCTGCGCTCCGCTCTCCGCGGACACGGCCCGCGTTGAATCATTCCGCAAAAATTCCGCACGCACGCGAAATCGTCGGTGATTTCGTGGCGATTGGAGTAGCAGATGATGGTTATGAGAATTCGCGGCATTCGCCGCCAAAATACCGCTTGCTACGACCCGTACCGTAGGATCATATTCGTTTTACAAATCGGGGTGGGGTTTATGAGCGTCGCCGGAAAATGGTGGCGATTGAGCGAGCGGCGAAAAGGCGCTTCTCGCCCCCTCGTGTACGTCGCCCGCCTCGCTACGCTCCTCCTTCTCGCGCTCCCGCTGATTCTTGCGCTTCCCGGCTGCTCGTGCGGCGAAGATGACGACGATAGCGTTCTGGCCGACGGCGTGACGCCGATCGACGACGATGACACGACGGCGGCGGACGACGATTCCGCTTTTGACGACGACGTGGACGATGACGATTCGTCCGGCGGTGACGACGCGGACGACGACGATTCGGCGATAGATGATGACGCGGATGACGACAGCGGCGACGATGATTCGGAAGACGACGACACAATCGATGACGATACGTTCGACGACGATTCGGCTGACGACGACACGGAACTGATCGACTTCGACGAGGACCTGGCGGCGGGGTGCGTGGAATTGCCCTCGAACTTCGTCGATTACGGTCTTTCGGAATTCCCATCGCCACAGACCGGCTGCCACGCACCATTCACGACACCAGACGGCGACGTGATCTGCACGCTCATCGCGAGCGGTTACTCGGATCGCGGCGCGGACCTGCGTATCGACGGGGAAGGCAATCTCTGGTTTGCGATCTCGCTCGGGCGCGACCTGCGTCTGTATTTTCTGGACGCGGCGTATCTCGCGGCGGGCGAGGTGCATCCGGACGACTGGACGTTCGAGACGGTGGACACCATGACGGCTGGCCCGCGCTTCGTCATCGATGCGGACGGCGTCTTCCACTTTTTCTATACCGATCTCTGGAACCGCGCCGTGAAATACTCGCGCGGCGTTCCCGGCGGGCCGTGGGCATTCTCGACGCTAGACACGATGCCTTTCATTGGCCTGTCAAACGTATCGAGGTCGCTGTGGGACGCGTCGACGGCCATTACGATTGGGCCGGCGGGCAGCGTACACGTTGTGTGGTTACACCACGACAAGGACGATCAATCGGTGCGTTACGGGTATTCGATTGATGGCGAATCGTGGGCGACGACGATCCTCCTGACGGAGCAGGGCGCGGGCATCCCGGTCGGCTACGAAAACGCGATCGACGTGGCCGGCGACGGCACCGTTCACGTGGTGACGGCCGGCGCCAAGAGCAATCCCGGTTGGGCCAACGGAGCCCTCTACTATCTCGAAAACATATCGGGTGATTTTGAGCCGACGCTCATCTCCGGCGCGCAGCCGACGGACCCGAGCGTTTTGGCGATCAGCGCGGGCGAGGTTTACGTCTCGTTCTACGCGTTTGATGGATGGGTGATCCGCCCACATGTTGCCGAGAAGTCCGGCGACTCGTGGATTTACCACAACGATTACTTCGGGATGTTCGAGGCCGGCTTCCTTACGCAGCTTTCGCTCACGGCGAATGGGTCACCAGTCATGTATTACACGCGACCGCAGGACCAGGACGACCCGGACGACACGCTTCTGGGGTTGCATTCCTCGACGTTCAAGAACGGAAAATGGACGTCGAAGAAGATCTTCGACAAGGCGTCGGAGCTTCGCTTGCAGGCCTGCGAAAACGGGAATTTCGCGGTGCCGTCCTTCGCACCGGGTTCCGTCACGAACCGCTCAATCAACGTCTCTTATGGAACGAGCGAAGCCAATTCCGTCACGTCGCGCGTGACGGCCGACGGGATGAGCGGGTCCGCGTTTGCGGTGGACGACGCCGGCGATCTCCACATCATCTACGCAAGTCGCGTGCCGAAGTACCACGTCCGGTATCTGACCAACGCCGGCGGGACGTGGCTCGATGAGGAAATCGACCCGGCAAATGAAGCGTGGGAATACGTTTCGATCGCCGTGGCGAACGGGCTGGTTTACGCGGCTTGGCAGGACTGGCCGAACCGCGATTTACGATTCGCGGTGCGGGAAAATGGCACATGGGGGAATAGCATCGTCGTCGACCCCAGCCACGATACGGGACGCGATCAGAAAATGATAGTGTTCGGCAACGGTGACATTGGAATCTATTACTACCTTGTTGGAGGTATTTTTTACGAAGCACTTGAATCAAACGGGACGTGGTCAATTGATTTAATTACAGACGATTACAACTCTAGTCACGACGTTTTTGTCGATGACAACGACACTATACATATAAGCGCTTTTTCAGACTCCGGCGTGAATTATATCACCGGCCAATCCGGGGACTGGAATGTCGAACTCGCTGGTCCTGGGCACACGAATTCGCACTCCGCGATCGGCGTTCTTGATGACGGCGACGTTTACATTGCCCATATCGGACAGCAGGACGGCCTTTATTTGTCGTCTCGAGAGTCGGGAACTTGGAGCACGACAATAATTGATGCCGATGCAACCGGCGGATTTGAGGTCGGAATTATCGCAGACGAAATAACGTCAGTATACTTCAATTCGCATGCCTGCATTCGAAGGGCT
>JAIOHV010000194.1 GCA_019912885.1 bacterium | reverse complement strand
CCCATCCCCTTGTCGCGCGCCCGGAACGCGCATCGCCCCGCTCCCCGCGCGAGGCCGGACATCGAGGAAACCTCCGTCCTTGATATCGCCGCCAATGCGGCGTTGCGGCGCGCGGATCCGGACGAGGCGCCGCTTGCCTTTGACGGCACGAACGTCGACCCCATCATCGGGCGCATCCCGATGCCCGATCTGCCCGCGCCCGTGCCGCATCGGCCGGTGCTGTGGATGCTGCGCCAGATCAAGCGCGGCTTCGTGCTCGCGGCGATCGCCTGGATCGCGATCCTCGGGGTGAAGCAGGCGATACGAACCGTGAGCCCACCCGAACCGCTGCCCGTCGCGGTGCCGCTGCCGCCGACGGCGCCCGAAGAGATCGCGGACGTGCGCGAGGCCAATGAGCGGCTCGCCGAGGCCCGGCGCGCGCTGGCCCTGGCGGACTTCGGTGGAGGCGTCAAGGCTCTCGCGGATCTGGCCGCCGACAGGCCCGCGTCGCCCGCGGGACGCAAGGCGATGCTGACGCTCGCGGCGACGTATCGCTACCAGCTTGCCGAGCCGGAAAACGCGGTCGCCTGGTACCGGCGCTTCCTCGAAACCAACCCCGACGCGAAGGAGACGCCCGCGACGATGGCGCGCCTTGGCGACTATTTCGTCGCACTCGGCCGGCCGGCCGAAGCCCGCGAGATCTTTATGCAGCTTCTCGAACGCTTCCCGGGCGATCCGCGTTACGCCCCTGTCGCTCGCCGCGTGCTCGAGGCGTATCGGTGAGAAGAGGCGTATTTTTCGGCGGTACACAGAGAGCACCGAGAAGACACAGAGGACACGGAGTCTTAATTACCTAACGACCATCGGGTCGTTGCGATCCTCTGTGTCCTCCGTGGCTTCCCCGTGTCCTCCGTGTACCGTCGAACGCGTTTCCGAAAAGACTTGATCTTTGCGCCGCGACGACTAAGGCTTGCACCTTCGTTTTCCAAACTTCGTGAGACGCGAATCTTCCGCCCATGAAATACGACATCATCGTCATCGGCTCTGGCTTCGGCGGCTCCGTGACCGCCGCCCGCTGCGCGGAAAAGGGCATGCGCGTGCTCGTTCTGGAACGCGGGCCGTGGTGGGGACCGGCGCACGCCGGACGGTCGAGCATCGATCATCGCCCCTTTCCGCGCGGTGCGGCGCGCTCGCGCAAGTTCCTTCGCAACGTGCGCCTGCAAGTCGGCCGGCGAGGCGGCGAGTGGCTCGTCAACAGCGACGGCCTGTTCGAATACCACGCGTTCGACACGCTCGACGTCATCACCGGCAGCGGCGTCGGCGGCGGATCGCTCATCTACACCAACATGCAGGTCGCGCCGGACGACGACTTTTTCGACGCCTTTCCGCCGGAAATCAGCCCAGGCGAGATGCGACCGTATTACGATCTCGTGCGCGAGATGCAGCGCCCCGAACCGATCCGCGAGCTGCCCGAAAAAAACGTGCGTTTCGCGGAGGCGGTCCGCGCGGCCGGCGCCGGCGAGGTCCGATATCCCGATCTCGCCGTCGTGTTCGCGCGGCCGGGCGATCCGCGCGGGCGTGTCACGAACGCCGCCGGCGTTACGCAGCAGTCCTGCAACTATTGCGGAGAGTGCATCGTCGGCTGCAACGAGACGGCCAAGACGACGCTCGATCTGACCTACATCCCGTGGGCGATCAGCCACGGCGCCGAGCTTCGCCCTTTGTGCGAAGCGATCGCCATCGGCCGCGAATCGTGGGGATACGGTGTGCGCTATCGCGATCACCGCACGGGGCGCGAGCACCACGTCGAGGCGCGGCGGCTCGTGCTGTCCGCCGGCACGCTCAATACCCTGCGCCTGCTTTTCGCGGCGCGCGACCGCCACGGCACGTTGCCGGGCCTCTCGCCGAATCTTGGCCGCCAGTTTTCGCCGAACGGCGATCTACTCTCCGCCTCCCTCATGACGCACGCCCTTTCCGATGCCGGCCACGGGCCGTCGATCAACGCCTTTTTCCGCCGCGAAGACGAGAATGGAAAATACCGCTACCTCGTCGGCGAGTGCGGCATCCCCGTGTCGGCTTTGCCTTTGCCGCGCGGGCTGCGAAAGCGTCTGGCGCGCACGGCCGCTCTTGTCGGCATGGGGCGCGACAGGGCCGACGGCGAGGTCGTCTTCACGGGCAAGCGCCTGCGCGTCCGCGCCGGCCGCGCGACGGGGCCGGACGTGTACGCCGGCATCGAGGCGGACGCCGAACGCGTGCTCGCGCATTACGCCGGCCGCTCGGTTTGGCACAACCTCCCGTCGGGACGCGGCAACAAGCGCGTCGGCACGGTGCATCCGCTAGGCGGCGCGGCGATCGGCCGATCCACGGCGGACGGCGTCGTCGATCACACCGGCCAGGTGTTCGGATATCCGCATCTCTACGTCGCCGACGGCTCGCTCTACCCCGCCGCGCCGGGCGTGCCGCCGTCGCTGACGATCGCGGCGCTCGCCGAGCGACAGGCGGCGCTGATGAGCGCGTAATGAATCTTCACCGCGAAGACGCTAAGGAAACGCGAAGAACGCGAAGCGAGATGAAATCGTCTTCGCGTCTTTGCGCATTCTTCGCGCCTTTGCGGTAAAAAACCGGAGCCGCCATGCTCGATGAACTCATCCTCCGCGAGCCCGAACGCATCGGGCGAGATCGCACGCAACGCACCGCGCTCGCCGTCGACGCGGGCGCGCTCGCGAGGCGCACCACACTTGAGATCGACGCGCTTTTTGACGCGTTGCCCGCGCCCGACACCGAGGAGCTGCGTCCGCGCATGCACGGGCGGCTCGTCGCGGTGTCGTTCCTGGACGCCCTGCCCGCGCCGATCCGCGCGGCGATTTTCTGGTTACTCGCGCTGCCGCTGAATCCCTGGCGCGCCAAATCGTTCGACGAAATTGGCGGCGCGAATTGGTGGGGCGTCGCGCGCGGTCAGCTTTCGTTTGCGTCGTACCGCGTCTTGCGCGAGGTGTCGCCCAACGACGGCCGCGAGTCGGTGCTGCTCGACTACGCCGTCGATGCGACGCCCGCGCCGCTGCGCGCAATCCTCGGCGAGTTGCGCCGCCTGTCGGCGGGCGTGTTGCTGGGGCGCATGTTCTGGCGCGGCAAGGCGGGCGCGACCAGGATTTTGTATTTCACGCTGGAGGGGTGAAATCGTGCGTTGTGGGCAGCGATGGCGCATCATGAAAGCATGGACAATATGGACATAATGGACGCAATGGACCCGGTAGACACGTCCATTTGTCCACGGGGTCCATCCTGTCCATCGATCCCGGTTGATCGCCCCTACCCGTCCAGTCGAAACCGGATCGGCTGGTAGCACCACACATCGTTTCCCGGCGCTTCGTAGGTCCACTGGCGCACGGCCGATATCGCCGCCTGTTCGAATCCCATTCCCGACGGTTCCGCCTTGGCGACTTCCGCGCTCGTCACGTTGCCGCTTGCGCTGATGAACACCTTCAGCACGACGCGCCCCTCCACGCCACTTCGCCGCGCCAGCGCGGGATATTCCGGTTCGACCATGCGGCGCAATTTCGGCGGGCGCGTCACCTTGATCGGCGTCGGGCGCGGCGGCGCGTAGGGTTTCACCGCGTTGGGGTCGGTGAATTGGTCTTCCTGCTTCTTCATCAGCGTATTTCCGACGCGCACCGCGAAGTCGGAATCCTCCACCGTCGATTCTTCCGTCACGCCGAAGACGGGCTTGGCCGGCTCGGACGTTTCCGGTGCGGGCTTGTTCGGCGGCGGCGGGGGCGGCGTCGCCGCCGGCTTGGGC
>JAIOHV010000193.1 GCA_019912885.1 bacterium | reverse complement strand
ACCCTTCGCTTCGCTCAGGATGACAAGACTTCCGGACTATTCATCCGGGTACGGGCAAGCGGCGATTCCTGCGATTTGCGACGCGGTGCGCCTTGAAACGGCGCGGGTGTCCCCGTACATTGAAATCTCTATTTCGCGGGTCGTACGAAGCATGAAGACAGTCCGGGACATGATGGTGATCGGCGCCGCCGCGCTGGCGGTGTGCGCGTTAGGCGCGGCAGGCGCGTTTGCCAAGGACAAGAAGGACGACTCGCCGGCCGATGACGGGTGGACGCGACCCGCGGGCGCGGACTCGTTTGTCGCCGCGTATCGCGCGCTCGACGCCGAAAAGCCGCTCGATGCGTATCTCGCGTTCGTGGACGTGATCGACTCGGACCCGCGTCTGGCGGAGATCGCCTTGTACGAGATGATGCGCGTCTCCGTGGGCGAGAAGGACGACGCGGGCGCGGCGGACTCGGCCAAAAGTCTTGCGGAGCGCTACCCGGAATCGCCGTTCGCGGACGAGGCGAGCCTTCGCATGGTGCTTGGCCTTGTGGCGAATGGTCAGGCGGGTGAGGCGCTCGACGCGATCGAGCGGCGGCTCGCCGCGCGCCCGGAGGAAGAGCCGGGGGACTGGACGCTGGCGCGCGCGCTCGCCAATCGCGCGCTTGGGCGGCTTCGCCCGGCGATGGACGACGCGTCACGCGTGGCCTACGAGGGCTTCCAGAAAACGGCAACGGAGAGGGCGCGGGATTTGATCCGCGAGTTGCAGGGGCAGGGCGTCGCGCCGACGTACCCCACGCAGGGCCGCCTCGACGAATTGTTCGACGCGTATTTCGACAAGGGTCACTTCATCACCGCGGGCTGGATCGCGGACCGCGCGGCGGCGATTTATCCCGGCACGGCGACGGCGCGGCGGCTCGAAACGCGCGGCGTGGGTTGCCTCATCTACCGCAACCGCTGGGGTTCGGCGCGTTCGGCGTACAAGTCCGCGGCGCGGCACGACACCGCGACGGCGGAGGACCGCGCGCTGGCGGTGGTGTACGCGACGCGCGTCGGCGCGCTTGAAAAGGCGGGCCTCGCGGAGCGTCGCGCGGCGCTTGCGAACGCGGCGCGCATGGCGCCGGGAAGCCGCGCGGCGGCGGAGGCGCATTTCACGCTCGGCAAGTTCGCGATCGACAACGGCGATCACGAAACCGCGGCGCGCGAATACGAAGAAGCCGCGCGCATCGCCAAAAGCGGCTGGCTTGCGTACGAGGCCGCGTGGAACGCGGGTTTCGCACGCTATCTGTCGGGCAAGTTCGATCTGGCGGCCAGGGATTTTCTGGAGCTGATCGAGCAAGACCCGGAGCACAAGGACCGCGACCGCGCGATGTATTGGCGCGGCCGCGCGCTGGAGCGCTCGAAGCTCCCCGACGAAGCCGCCGCGATATACGCGCAGGTGGTGCAGGTGTGGCCGCGGACGTATTACGGGCTCGCGGCGGAGGCGCGGCTGGCCGAGCTCGGGCGCGACGCGACGGCGGCCCGGGGCGATCTTTCGCGCGACGCGGGTGCGGCGATGTGGCCGGGCGTTTTGGCGATCGCGAAGGAGCACCGGCAGGAGGGCGGCGGCGGCGACATCGACGAGGGCGCGCGGCGGGCGCTGATTTCGTGGGCGACGCAAGGGTGGGAACGCACGCGCAACGTGACGGCCGCCGTGCTCGTCCTTGTCGAGGCCGGTTTGCACGCGCACGCCGAGCGGCTTTGCGATGTCGTGTTCGCGCAAATGGACGAGGGCGTCGCGGACGCGCGCGCGCCGTATTATCTGTCGATCGCGTACGCGGCGGCGGGCGACCAGCTCGGTTCGATCAAGGCGGCCGATCTTTCCGCGCGGCTCATCCGCTCGCGGCGCCTGTCGGATCCGGACGGGCTTGTCGCGCGCCGGCAATACCCCTTTTTGCACTTTGACCTCATCGAGAAAAACGCGAAGGAAAAGGATCTCGATCCGTTTCTGGTCATCGCGCTCATCAAGCAGGAGTCGGCGTTTCAGACCGGCGCGCACAGCTTCGCGAACGCGCGGGGGTTGATGCAGGTGATCCCCGCGACGGGCCGGTACATCGCGAACCGGCGCGGCATCAAGGGCAAATACAACCTGTACGAGCCGAAAACGAGCGTGGACTTCGGCACGTGGTATTTCGCGCGCGCGTATCACGCGACGGGCAACGACGTGGCGCGCACGCTCGCGGGCTACAACGCGGGGCCGGGGCGCGCGACGCGGTGGTGGGGCGCGAACGAGGGGCGCACGCAGGAGGAGGTGATCGAGATGATACCCTTCGACGAGACGCGCAACTACGTGAAGATCATCCTGCGCAATTGGGAGATGTATCAGCGCCTGTACCGCGACGAGCCCGACTCGAAGCGCCCGAACGAGTTGCGCGTCCTGACCCGGCGCATCGGCGGCGTGTCCGCGTACGACGACAACTGACGGATAACGCGCGGCGCGATGGTTCTTCTCAACCTCCTGTGCGCGTGCGCGTTCATCGCGGCGGCGGCGTTCGGCCCGCGCGGCGCGGATGCCGCGGCCGGGCGAATCCATGCCGTTCTCGCCCGGCCGATCGCGCGCGCGGTCCTTTCGGCGGCGCTCGCCAGCATTGTCGCGCTTCTGTTTCTGAGCCGCGCCGCCGGCGATTATTTCCCCTTCGACGACAGCTACATCTCGCTTTCCGCGGCGCGCAACGTCGCGGAGCATTTCGAGCTTGCCGTCGTGCGCGGCCGGCCGCTCGCGGGCGTGACGAGTCCGCTGCACGTGCTCGTTACCGGCGCGCTCGGCGCCGTGATCGGCGTGGAAACGGCCGCGCGCGTCATCTCGTTTGCCGCGTTTCTCGCGGCGGTTGTCGTCACCGGTTTTTATGCGGAGCGCGTGTGCCGCGATACGCGCGCGTTTTTCCTCGCGGCGGGGCTTGTCGCGCTTGGCGGACCGATGCTTTTCGACATCGGCAACGGCATGGAGACGTCGCTGTTCGCCGCGCTTTTGATCGCGGCGTTCGCGATGGCGGACGGGCTTGCGCGCGGCGGCGACGCACGGCGGCGCGCGTGGATTGCCCCGGGCCTGCTTGCGGGGTTGACGATCGGGGCGCGGCCGGAGGGCGCGTTTGTCGCGGCGGCGGCGTTGGGGATGCCGGCGGCGATTCGCGTTTTACGCGCGCGGCGGATTGAGCGCGAAGCGATCTCCCCCTTCATCCGCGCGGGCGTCGTCGCGCTTGCGATCGCGGCGCCGTTTTTGATCGCGAACCTCGCATCCACGGGGCATCTGCTGCCGGCGACGGCAAGCGCGAAGTCGATCTTTTTCAAGAAGGGCGAGTGGTTTTTTCCCGATCCGCGCGAGCTTGGCCGGCCAATGTTCATCTTTTTGTACTCGGCGCAATGGGTCGGCGTGCTGGCGCTCGCGGGATTGCTGGCGGCGCGGCGGTGGGCGGAAGCCGCGTTTGTCGCCGCGTTTTTCGCGCTGTACCTCGTGCGTTTCCCGGATGCGCTCGCGCATTACCGGGCGCGTTACATGCATCCGCTGTGGCCGCTGCTGGCGCTTGGCGCGACGGGCGCGGTGCATCAGGGGATGGCGGCCGCGCGGTGGGCGTGGAAATTGAAGATTGAAGATCGCCGATTGAAAATCGGCACGCGCGAGGCGGCGGCGCGATTCGCCGGGAGCGCGGGCGGTACGCGCGAGGCGTGGGGATGGCGCGTGGCGCGGCTGTTTTTCGCGGCAATCGTCGTGTTTCAGGCCGCGGAGACGCTGGCGTGGTTTCGCATGATGTATCGGCAGGATACGGAGACGACGGCGGACTTCCTGATGCCGATGGTGGAGCACGTCAAAAAGATCACGCGCAAGACCGATCTGGTCGCGGCGCACGATGTCGGCGCGCTGATCTACTTCAGCCGGCGCCGGGTGCTCGACATGGTCGGCCTGACCGATCGCTCGGTCGCCGAGCGGCTTGCGATCGAAAACGCGGGACCGGCCGCGATTCCGGGGATACTCGCCGAACGCCGGCCGCGCGTTGTCGTCGTCATCCGGGACTGGAACGAAGGATTTCTCGGGCTGACGGCGTCAAACCCGAGCCGCTTTCACCTCGTGTGGAACAGCGAGCCGAATTACGCGACCGGCGCGATTTACGATATGTATTTGTATCGGTAAGGCGATCGCGCGGTGGTGTCCGCCGGGGATCAGGCGTAGCGATCGACGAGAAATCCGGTTTCGTTCAGGCCCTTCGAGGCGCGCTCGACATCGTCGTAAAACGCCGCCTGGGCGGGGATGTAGCGGCGCCAGGGGGAATGGTCGCGGCGCAGGGCGTCGGGGCCAAGTTCCGTGATCGTCAGGCGCGGCGCGCGCGCCACGGCCGGCGCCGGCGCCCTGGCGCCGACGATAAACGCCTGCTCCCGTCGCGGCAGCGCGGGGCGGCGATCCTCCCCGCCGGTGCCCGGAAGGCCCGGGCGCAGGGGTACGATCGCAAGACTTTGCAGGCCGCTGACGTTCATCGCGGGCGCTTCACCCCCATGATCCAACTTCCAATATACATTTTCCCGCGTATTTGACGCGAAGATCAAGAGAAATTTTATCAGGAAGAAAAAAAACAAGTGCCGTCCCACGAGCGTCATGGATCGCAAAATCGCCGCCCGTGGATAAAAAGTGATCCGCCGTCGCGGCGAGGAATCGCCCCCGTCGGGCGAGGTTGGAGCGGGCCAAAAAGGGGCGTAAAATGAAAAATTCGGCGAACGCCCGCTTTGAGGAAGTCCTTGTTGAACCGTCGTCGTCTCCGAAACCACCGGCACGCCGTCCTGGCGGTGATCGTGCTTGCCCTGACCGTCGCCCCTACGGCGCCCGCGTCGGCGAATGATCCGCTCGTGCGCGCGGTCGCCCGGGATGCGTCGGGCGTGACGGTCGATGTGCGCGTCGGGGATGTCGCCATCAAGCGCGATGGGGCGAGGGACGCCGTTTCGATTCCCGGTGCGTCGGTCGTCGGGCGCGAGGGCTGGCCGATCGTGCCGTCGATGACGCGCCTTGTGGCGGTGCCGGGCGGGGCGCGCGTTTTGGTCGCGGTCGAGCACGTCGCGTTCGCGGAATACCAAGATGTCGATCTCGCGCCGCAGCCGCGGCTCGTGACGGATCTTCAAGCCGATCCGGCCGCGGCGGCGGACCCGATCGCCTATACGCAAAACGAATGGTTTCCCGCCAATCTCGCGTCGGTGGAACGCGTCGGGAGCTGGCGCGGCGTCGAAACGGCGCGGCTGACGCTCGGCATCGCGCAATACAACGCCGCGAAGCGGCGCTTGCGCGTGGCGACGGAACTGCGCGTGCGCGTCTCGTGGGACGGCGGAACGGTCGCGTCGATCGACGCCGCGCACGCTCGCGCGATGTCCGCCGCGCTTCTGAACGCGCCGGCGCCGGACGGTGCCGCGAACGCCCCCGCGCCGGGCGCGGACACGAACGTGCTCATCGTCGTGCAGGACACGTACGGCGATTCGCCGTCGGTCGCCGAGCTCGTTTCGCTCTACGAGGGGGACGGGTTGACGGTGGAGGTGGAAAAGATCGGCGACATCGGCGCGCTGGAGGGCACGGCGCTCAAGGCGCACATCCAGTCCGTTTACGACGCGGCGACTCCGCCCCAGCTTGCCGGCGTGGTGTTTGTTGGTGACGCGGGCCCGGGGAAGATCCCCGTCGCCGAGGGTCCGACCGGCTTTACGAGCGATTGGCCCTATGCGTTTCTTGACGGCGACGACCAGCTCGCGGACATCGTCGTCGGGCGATTCCCCGCCGCGAACGAAGACGAATTGGCCTTGATGGTTCAGAAGACCATCGACTGGCGCGCGGGCGAGAACGCGGGCGATTATCTGGGCACGGCGGTGCTGATTGCGCACAAGCAGGGGTATCCGGAAAAATACACGGCCGTCAGCGAGCAGATCCGCACCCGGACTTACGCGCTGGCGGCGCCGTCGTTTTCGACGCAATACGGCGGCGAGGACGCCACCAACGCCACTCTGACGTCCGAGATCGACGCGGGGCGCATGATCGTGAATTACCGCGGGCACGGCGACGCGTGGAGCTGGCTGACGTGGTCGTCGACTTCGGAGTTTTACAAGGCCGAGCAGGTCGCCGGGCTCGCAAACGAGGATCGGCCGGCGATCGTGTTCGCCGTCGCGTGCGACAACGCGGACGTGACGCAGTCGGCGCGCAGCTTCGGCGAGGCGTGGATGACGCGGGACGGCGGCGCGACGGCGCTCGTGGGCGCGGTGCACTCGAGCTACACCGTGCCGAACCACGATTTCAACCGCTTCCTTTTCGAGTCGATCTACGACGACGGCGTCGCGACGCTCGGCGACGTGCTCGCGCTCGCCAACGCGCGGCTATTGGCGTTTTATGCCGCGGACCCGGTGTACCGCCAATACGCCGAGGCGAACGTCGACATGTACATCTGGCTTGGCGATCCGTTCCTGAAACTGCCGGTCGAGCCCGCGAAGGCGCCGTCGAACTTCCGCGCGGAACCGATCGACACGTCGTCCGTTTCGCTGTCGTGGAACGATTTCGTGGACGGCGAGGACGGATTCGACGTGGAGGAATCCGCCGAACCGGCGGGACCGTGGAGCGTCGCGGCGTCGCTTGCGGCCGGCGCGACGGGGTACACGCGCACGGGGCTCGCGGAGGCGGAGTCGCGCTATTTCCGCGCGGTATCGGTGATCGGCGGCGAGCGCCATCCGTCCGCCGTTGCCAAGGCGCAGTCGCTCGCCGTGCCGCCCGACAACCTGTCGGCCGCGCCGCTCGGAACGCAATCCCTGCGCGTCGCGTGGCGCGACAATTCGAACGGCGAGACGGGATATCGCGTCATGCTGCGCGAAGAGGGGAAGACGGATTTCGTGTTCGCGGCGCTCGCCGGCGCCGACGCGGAAAGCGCCGAGGCCGGCGGGCTTGCCGAAGCGACGCGGTACGACGCGCTCGTCGAGGCGGTCACCGC
>JAIOHV010000192.1 GCA_019912885.1 bacterium | reverse complement strand
CGCCGGCCGCGCGGCGCGCCGGCCCGCGCGCGCAGGCGGGCAAGGTCTTCGCGCGCGTATTGGCGCGAGCGCGCGTCCGAACCCGCGCGGCTTTCGATCAGGCCGCGGCTGACGTAGGCGTAAAGTGTCGGCGGTTTGATGCCGAGGTATTCCGCCGCCTCGGCCGCGGACAGCAGCTCGGATTGATTCGTTGATTCTGATTGATCCATGAGTTGGATCATAACGCAACGGTGTCGAGCCGGGAAGCCGAGTGCGGGATGCGGGACGGCATCGCCGTGGCAGGCGTTCTCTTCAATCGTCCATGATGTCCATTGGGTCCATCATGTCCATTCCGGCCTTTTGTCTCACCGAAACCGCAGCCAGATCAAAATCTCGTCCCGGTCCTCGCGGATCAGGCCGGGAAGAGGGCCGACAGGGCGAAACCCCAGCCGCTCGTAGAACGCACGCGCCGGCGCGTTGGATTCGGCGACCAGCACGAACAAATCACGTACCTGCAACGGGCTTTCCCGGCCGATCGCGTCGATGATCGCGCGGCCAAGGCCGCGGCCGCGAACGTCCGCGTCGAGGGCGAGGATCTCAAGGAAGCGCCCGCCGAGAAATCCGGGTTGCACGACGACAACGCCGACGACCGCCGCGGGATCGACCCCCGTGTGCCACAGGGGCGGCGGCTCATCGCCGTCGTCGCGCACGACCACGCGGGCCACGCGCGCGTTGACGCATCCCTCGATAAACGATCGGATCTGCTCGCCGGAAAAGCCGTAGCTCTTCCACGGCTCGGCGGCGAGCATGATATCGGTGACGCGCGCGATCGCGCTTCGCGTCATCCGCCGCAGCGAAAACCCCGGCGCGAGCCTTGTGCGAGGCGGGAAAAGGCCGTCCATCGGGCCGTCAGCGCACCGGCACGTCGGCCAGCGGCGATTTCGCCTTCGCCGGCGCCTGGCCCGGCGCGTCGTTCGCACGGACGTGCGCGGCGAAACCGCGCATCAGCGCGGCATGCCACATGTCGCCAAGCACTTTCGCGCCATCGCGCGTGGGGTGCATGAAATCGCCGGACGCCAGGCGCGGTTTCGATTGATACCACCGGGCCATCGAGCCCTCGCCGCCCATCGCCTCGAACGCATTCCAGAACGCGACACCGGCGTCGGCCGCCGCCTCCTTTTGCGCGGCGACGATCTTCGGAATGCTCGGCATGGTGACTAGCGCGCCGCCCTGCTTTTCGGCGCGATCAAGCGGCGCCATCACGACTATCGAAGCGTGCGGCAGCGCCTTTTTCACGTCGCCGATCACCTGCGTAAGCCCGCTTTTGAACGCGGTGACGTTCAGGTTTTTCTCCGTCGCCTCGTTCGTTCCGAACGCCAGGATCACCAGATCGGGCCCCCGGTGCGCGAGTTGATCGCGCCAGTGGTCGCGGTCGGCGCGCACGAGCGCCGAAGCGCCGATGCCGTTGACGCCGAGCGCGTCGTACACGACTCCCGGCCCGTCGTTTTCGAGGATGACACCAAGCAGCATCGGGCCGGCCTTGGTGGCGGCAAGTTCCAGCCGATGCCGTCCCGCGGGCACGGCAAGTCGCACCACGCCCGCCTCGCCGTTTCCGCGCGTGTCGAACGCACCTTTTTTGTCGCCATCGATCCGGACCTCGACCGGGCCGCCGTCCGGGCTCGCGAGCGTGAGGATCTCGAATCGCGAAACCTTGCTGCCCGGTCCCGACCCCGCCGCGCCGATGCGCGTTTCGGCCTTGGCCTTGTACGCCGCGGATACCGCGATGCCGTATCCGTATTTTCGCGTCGGCGAGCCCGACTCGTTGAGTTGATAGGCGATCCACGCCGCGTCGGGCTCGTGTTCCACGTCGTCGTGGCGATACCAGGTGCGCGTCCTGGCGGCATGGATGAAGCCGTGGCCCGCATCGCCGAACGCGGCCTGAAGGCGGCGGCGCGCCTGCCCGGAGAGAAGGTCCATCTCGATCAGCGAATCGCCGTAATGGGCGACGCGCGCGATCGCGCCGGGGCGGCCCTCGCCCGCACGCCAGAGCGCGTCATAAAACGTGGCCATCGCGCCCGCGGGATCGACGATATCGACGGTTTTTTCGGACGCGTCTTTTTCCGCCTTCGCGAGGAGGGGGGCCTTGTCGGCCCCCATCGCGCGCGGCGCTCCGGCAAGGAAGGCGGCGGCGAAAACCGACACCAGCGCGAATATCGACAGACGCGGCGTACCCGTTCGGCGCATGGAGACCTCCCTGTTTCGCGGCGAATTTTCGGCGACCGATCATAGTCCAAGGGATAGCCGGTGTCAGGGTCCGTTCCGCGCACCCGGAGAAATCCGTGAAATCCCTCGCGTTTCGGGCGCGTCTCGCCGCTCGTTTCGCGCGAAAGAATTGGCTTGACCCGACTTTTTTCCGTGTGGTAAAGGTTGTCCGCTTTTGACGTTGGAGTGACATACGCCCACGCCGGTCGTGGGAGATACCCCGCTTTCGGGGAAGGGCCAACAAACTGACGACCATTAAGGAGGGATCGTCCGATGACAAAGCTTTTCAAGAACCGCTTCCTGCTGTTCGCCCTGGTGGCCGTTTTGTGGGTCTCCTCGGCGGCCCTCGTCGCTTGCGGCGACGACGATGACGACGACGACGATGACGATGACGATGCGGCCGATGACGACGACTTCGACGACGACTTCGATGACGATGATGATGATGATGCCGACGATGATGACGCGGACGATGATGACGCCGACGACGACGATGCGGACGATGACGACGACATGGACGACGCCACCTGCCAGGCTGTTGCCGAAGGCATGTTCCTTGGCTGTGGCATCTCCTTCAATGACGCCGACGGCAACCCGCTCGACGAGCTTGCCCTCGAAGAGTGGTGCGACCTGTCCGAGGATTTTGTGAACGGCACCGGCGCCAAGACCGACAGCCCGACGTGGAACTGCTTCGCGGACTGCCTCGAGCTCGGCACCTGCGACGTGAACTGCTTCAACGCCTGCCTTGAAACGCAGACCACAGGCGGTTGCGCGGACACCATCGCCGACATGTATGCGTGCGGCATCGTGTTCACGCTCGGCGACGACTACTTCGTGTTCGCCGAGGACGCCGCTCAGGTTTGCGACCTCATGGACAACGA
>JAIOHV010000191.1 GCA_019912885.1 bacterium | reverse complement strand
GACGACGACGATGGCTGCTGCGGCTGTTGATCAAAGCGCGCCACCGGCGCGTTGATGGCGCGCTGGCTTTTGACGGTCAGGGCGAATGCACGATGAAGGCGGGCGCGGCGAAGGTCGCGCCCGTTTTTTGATTCACCGAATCCGGCAGCGCGCCCGGCGACACCCTGGGACTCTGGGTTTCTTGGCGTCTCCACGTGAGAATTGGGATTCCGCGATTCCCTACCCCTCCCCGTGACGGTCGCCACACCCCGACGCAACCCATGCGCATAATCGGGGGTCTTATGAACGATGGCGACGCAACGCCGACGATGCACCGTTAAAAATTTGCCGAATTTGCAGAATTTCGTCGCCCCTTCGCCGGACCCGTCCGGGCGATCGACGCCGGTTGCGGTGGCCCAAATCGCCCAACCCCTTGAGTACAAAGGGGAAAAATCCGGAGAACGTCAGCGGCCCCCGGCTTGGCGCTGCTTTTGCATAAAATTCTGCCGGCCCTCTGCTATACTCGCATTGGCGGGAGCCGCGAATTGGCGAAGGGGGGACGAGGCCGGAAACATCAGGGAGGTCCCATGGGTGTCAACGAGTCCAAGTCGAAGCGCGAACTGAAAGCCGTCGAGCCGCCGCAGGAAAAAAGCTTCCAGGATCTCATCACCGAAGCGCGCGATTCCAGGCAAAAGGAGGCCTGGCGCGGAACCTTCCTCGACTATCTGGACATGGTCAAGAACGATCCCACGATCGCGGATCTATCGCACGCGCGCCTGTTCCACATGATCATGATGCCCGGCGCGCACGACGTCCTCGAGACGGAAAACCCGCGCACCAAGCGCCTGTTCAAGAACGAAAACGTCAAGGTCTACCCGTTTTTCGAGGACTCCTTTTTCGGCATGGAGCGCACGATCAACGAGATCGTCCGCTACTTCCGCTCCGCCTCGCTCAAGGGTGAGGAAAGCCGCCAGGTGCTCTACCTTGTCGGCCCGGTCGGCTCCGGGAAAAGCTCGCTGGTCGAGCGCATCAAGCAGGGTCTCGAGGACATGCCGCCCTTCTTCGCGATCGACGGCTGCCCGATGCAGGAAGACCCGCTGCACCTCGTGCCCCGGCATATGCGCGCCCGCTTTTCCGAGATGCTCGGCATGCCCATCGAGGGCGATCTTTGCCCCTACTGCCGCTGGCGCGTGAAGGAAGAGTTCAAGGGCGAATACGAAAAGTTCCCCGTTCACCGCATCAATTTCAGCAAGCGGCGCCGCGTCGGCATCGGCGTCGTTCCGCCGGTCGATCCGAATAACCAGGACACCTCCGTACTGATCGGCTCGGAGGACATCTCCAAGCTCGACCGCTACGGCGAAGGCGACCCGCGCGTGCTCGATCTGAACGGCGCGTTGAACGCCGGCAACCGCGGCATGGTGGAGTTCATCGAGGTCTTCAAGAACGAGACGGAATACCTGCACGCCATGATCACCGCGACGCAGGAAAAAATGATCCCCGCCCCCGGCCGCCACGGCATGATCTACATCGACACCTGCATCGTGGCGCACAGCAACGAGGCGGAGTGGAAGAAATTCAAGTCCGACCACACCAACGAGGCGATCCTCGACCGCATCGTCGTGGTGCGCGTGCCGTACAACCTGGAGCTGTCCGAGGAGGTGAAAATCTACCGCAAGATCATCCGGCAATCCTCGTTCAAGGCGCACATTGCCCCGCACACGCTTGAGGTGGCGTCGATGTTTTCGATCCTCACGCGCCTTTCGCCGACGGAAAAGGTCGATCTCATCACCAAGCTGCGCATCTACAACGGCGAGGAGGTCGTCGAGGCCGGCCAGACCAAGAAGGTCACCGTCGACGAGCTGCGCGAGGAAGCCGGCCCCAACGAGGGCATGGACGGCATCTCCACGCGCTTCATCATGAAAGCGCTCGACAACGCCCTTTCCGACAACATGGACGGACAGTGCATCAACCCCATTTACGTGATGGAATCGCTCGTCCAGATGATAAAGAAAGCGGACATGGCCGAGGACAACCGCAAGCAGTTCCTCGAATACATCCGCGACACCGTGCACAAGGAATATCTGAAGACGCTCGAAAAGGAGATCACCAAGGCGTTCGTCTACAGCTATCAGGAACAGGCCGAGAGCCTTTTCCAGAACTATCTCGACCACGCCGAGGCGTACGTCAACCGCACAAGGGTCATCGACCGCAACACGAAGGAGGGCCTCGAGCCCGACCTCAAGTTCATGGCCTCGATCGAGGAGCAGATCGGCATCTCCGGCACCGCGGCCGAGGGCTTCCGCCAGGAGGTCATCTCCTTCCTGTGGAGCGCCATGCGCCGCAACGACCAGGTCTCCTACGCAAGCTACGAGCCGCTCAAGGAGGCCATCGAGCTGAAGCTCATGTCGAGTGTCCGCAACCTTTCGCGCGTCATCACCAAGGCCCGGACCCGCGATCAGGAGCAGATGCAGAAATACAACCAGATGGTGGAGACGCTCATTGCCGAAGGCTACTGCCCGCAGTGCGTGGACGTGGTTCTGAAATACGCGGCGAACAACCTCTGGAAGGACTGATCATGGCCGAGTTCCGGATGCACGAATCCGCGGACACGCGCGGTGATCGCTCCGCGAGGGACCGCCTCCGACACCGCGAGAAGGTCAAGGAAGCGATCAAGGAAAACATCGCCGAAATCCTCTCGGAAGAGGCGATCATCACGCGATCCGGCGACCGCACCGTCAAGGTCCCCATCCGCGGGATCAAGGAATACAAGTTCGTTTACGGCGACAACGCGCCCGGCGTGGCCGGCGGCGACGGCAACGTCCGCCGCGGCCAGGTTGTCGAGCCCGGCCAGGGCCCCATGGCCGGCCTGCCCGACAAGGCCGGCGACGCGCCAGGCGACGACATCTACGAAACCGAGGTCACGATCGACGAGCTGGTGAACCTCATGTTCGAGGACATCGAGCTGCCCGACATGGAAAAACGCAAACTCGCCGACATCGAGTCCTGGCGCCGGCGCAAGACCAAGGGGCATCGGCGAAAGGGCATCGTCGCGCGCCTCGACAAACGCAAGACCGCCCGCGTCCGCGTGCGCCGCCGCATGGCCGCCGGCAAGGGCCGCGCCGATCTGCCCGAGGGCGATCCCGGCGAACCCTTCCCGTTCTTCAACGAGGACCTGCGTTACCGCCATCCCGTCGAGACCGAGGAAAAGCAGGCGAACGCGGTCGTGATGTGCATCATGGATACCTCCGGCTCCATGAGCACCGTCAAGAAATACCTCGCGCGCAGCTTTTTCTTCCTGCTGCACCGCTTCGTCATGACGCGCTACCCCAACGTGCAGGTGGTGTTCGTCGCGCACACCACCGAGGCCAGGGAGGTCGACGAGGACGAGTTCTTCCACAAGGGCGAGTCCGGCGGCACGTTCATCAGCTCCGGCTACAACAAGGCGCTCGCCATCATCGAGGACCGTTATCATCCGTCGCTCTGGAATATCTACGCGTTCCACTGCTCCGACGGCGACAACTGGCCCGAGGATGACCCGCGCGCCATCGAGGCCGCGAACAAGCTGTGCGAGTGTTGCAACCTGTTCGGCTACGGCGAGATCAACCCCTCCGGCGGCGCGCCGCGCGCGGGATCGATGTTCCACAAGCTGCGCGAAGTCAAAAAGGAAAACTTCGCGCTCGTGCACATCACCGGCCGCGACGACGTCTGGCCGCAGTTCATGAAGATGCTCGCCAAGGAATCCGACCGGACGGAGGATGTCCATGAATGACATGCACTTCCCCGGCGGATACACGATGAGCGATTTGGAGGAGTGGAACGACCGCATCGAGCACATCGCCGCGGAGATGGGGCTCAATTTCTTCCCGATCGACTTCGAAATCTGCGACCACGACCAGATGCTCGGCTACATCACCTATTCGGGCATGCCCGCGCACTACCCCCACTGGTCCTACGGAAAAGGCTTCGAACGCACCCGCACCCTCTACGACAAGGGCTTGTCCGGCCTGCCGTACGAGATGGTCATCAACTCCGATCCGTGTCTCGCCTACCTCATGCGCGACAACTCGCTGACCCTGCAGATCCTCACGATCGCGCACGTTTACGCGCACGACGACTTCTTCAAGAACAATCGCTTTTTTGCCGACACGCGACCGGAGCTGACGACCTCCGACGCCAAGGCGCGCGCCCAGCGCGTCCGCGCGTACATGGAAGACCCGTCAATCGGCCCGGCCCGCGTCGAGCGCATCCTCGACGCGGCGCACGCGCTGCAATTCAACATCGACCGCAACCGGCTCGTGCGTCGCCCGACCCGCAAGGAACAGGAGCGGCGCGTTTTCGAGGAGAGCCTCCCGCGCGAGGACCGCTTCACGCCGATCCGCCCGCACGAGGAATACGTGGCGCCCGATCTGCAAAAAATTCCGCTTGAGCCCGACGCCGACCTGCTGCTTTTCCTGCGCGATTACCACACGCGCCTGCACGAATGGGAAAAGGACCTGCTCACCATCGTCCACGAAGAGGCGTGCTACTTCCTGCCGCAGATGGAAACCAAGATCATGAACGAGGGGTGGGCGTCGTTCTGGCATCACCGCATCCTGAACGCGCTCGAGATGCCGGCGGGCCTGCACATGGAATTTCTCGTGCATCACAACCAGGTCGTCCGCGCGCATCCCGGCGGGCTGAATCCGTATCACCTCGGCTTCAAGCTCTTCCATCACATCTTCAACGCGTTCGGAGGCGAATCCGGCGGCGGCATGGAGAAGATCTTTGCCGTCCGCGAGGAAGACCGCGACTCGAGCTTCCTGCGCCGCTTCCTGACCGAGGAACTGATGCGTGATTTCGACATGTTCGTGCACCAGCAGATGGGCCACCGCCGCGAGGTGACGGAGGTCTCGGACCCCGATGGCTGGAAACACGTGCGCGACGAGCTGCTCCGCAACGTCGGCATGGGCCGTATCCCGCTCATCCGCGTGATCGACGCGGCGATGTCCGGCGACCGGCGGCTGTTGCTACGCCACGAATTCGACGGCCGCGAGCTCGATCTGCAACACGCCGAACGCACGCTCGGCTACGTGCAAAACCTCTGGGGCGCCAAGGTCGTCATCGAGACAAACCTCCAGGAAAAACCCGTCCACCTCACGCACGACGGCCAGAACTTTCAGATCGAGCATTAGAAAGAGGCGGAAAGACGGGAAGGCTGGAAGACTGGAAGGTCATCGCAGCCAATGCCGGCGTCCTCACCTGCTTCGACAAAACACGTCTTCCCGAGGCGCCAACAAATACCGTGCTCGCGTCTTTCCGCGACGGCCGCTCCCCGGGACCGCAGGTGTCCTCACCTGCTTCGATAAAACACGTCTTCCCGAGGCGCCAACAAATACCACGCGCGCGTCTTTCCGCGGCGGCAACACCCCGGGACCGCAGGTGTCCTCACCTGCTTTTACAAAACACGTCTTCCCGAGGCACCAACAAATACCACGCGCGCGTCTTTCCGCGGCGGCAACACCCCGGGACCGCAGGTGTCCTCACCTGCTTTGATGGATTCGACCGCCAACCGCGGGCGACCGCGTGCCCCGCGCACTCCGTCGCCCCGCTATCGCGGCGCGGCTCCGTTTGTGGCTCGGACGGTACAAATTCTCCGCGTCCTCTGCGTCTTCTCCGTGCCCTCTGTGTTCCGCCTAAAAAAATCGCCCTATGATCGCGGACGTGTCTTCCGCCCGCGCCCTCGCGATCAAAAACCTGCGCGTCTCCTACGAGCGGCGCGGGCAGATCGTCCGCGCGGTGCGCGGCGTCGATCTTGGCGTCGCGCGCGGTGAGACCTTCGGCCTCATCGGCGAGTCGGGCTCCGGTAAATCGAGTATCGCCAAGGCGCTGATGGGCCTTGCGCCCGCGTCGTTCGATACCGCGACCCTTTTCGGCGAGCCGTGGCCCGCCACGCGCGCCGAATGGAAGATCGCGCGCCGGCGCATGCAGATCGTGTTTCAGGACGCCGGCAGCGCGCTCTCGCCCCGCATGCGCGCGGGCGACGCGATCGCCGAACCGCTTGTGATCCACGGCATCGCCACCCGCGCCGAACGCGCCGACACCGTCACGCGCCTGCTCGCGGAAGTCGGCCTATCGCCGGATCTCGCGCGGCGCTACCCGCACGAACTCTCCGGCGGGCAGCGCCAGCGCGTCATGATCGCCCGCGCGCTCGCGCTCGACCCGGAGCTTCTCATCGCCGACGAGCCGGTCGCGTCGCTTGACGTGTCGATTCAGGCGCAGGTTCTGGAACTGCTCGATCGCCTGCGCGCCACGCGCCACCTTTCCATGCTCTTCATCACGCATGACATCCGCGTCGTCGGTGCGCTTTGCACGCGCGTCGCCGTCATGCGCGAGGGCGAGATCGTCGAGACCGGCGAAACGCGCGCGGTGCTCTCGACGCCGACGCACACCTACGCGCGCACGCTGATCGAGAGTGTGCCGAGGCTCGACGTAGGCGGTCATTGCGTCGATAATCCGGATGCAGGAGGTCCGTCATGCCATTGAGCGACGCGGAATTCGAGGTAATCCTGAGTGATGCGTCGAAGGTCATTCGCGGCGATATCGTGTGGCAGGAGGACGAAGATCATTCGGCAAGCGTCGAGTTTCGCGCGGAAGTCGTGTCGGACATGGGTTGGCCTCTTTTTGTGCGCGGGAGCTTCAATCGCGCGATTTGTGCGCTGACCTTTACGCTCATCCTGAAAACCGACGGCAGGATTTACGGGCTCGACTTGGGAAAGGACCACCACAATCCCGAATGCACGCAAACCGGAGAATTGCACAAACATGTCTGGCGAACGTCGACACGTGATAAGTGGGCTTATGCGCCAATCGATATCACCAAACCGGCTTCGGATCCGGTGGGTGTTTGGAAAGAATTCTGCGCGGAAGCGAGTCTCGCGCACTCAGGGAAATTGGCCGTGCCGCCACCGCTTCAGGGAGATCTCCTTACATGAGCACGATGGAAATCGACCGCGCTTTTTTTGAAGGCCTGGGTTCGCTTTTCACGCGTACGCAACACGGCGAATACCAGCGAGTCCGCACACCGTTTCTCTATCCGGACGGCGACAACATCGATGTGTTTTTCAAGCCTCAAGGCGATCTCGTCCTTGTTACGGACTTGGGAGAAACGACCCGCTGGCTCCGCATGCAGTCCGTATCGACAAGACGATCGCCGAAACAGCATGCGCTCATCGAGGATACTTGTCAGACGCACGGTGTCGAGTTTTTTCGCGGCATGGTGGTGGCCCGATCTCGAGACGTTGCGGATCTTGCAACCGTCGTCACGCGAGTCGCGCAGGCGGCTCTGAGAATTTCGGATTTGTGGTTCACGTTTCGAACGAGAAGCGTGGAGTCAATGGCCGATGAAGTCGCGGATTTTTTTCTGGAACGTGAACTGCGCTTCGAACGCGGTGAAAAGCTGGCGGGACGCTCAGGGAAAATCTGGACGCCGGATTTCCATGTTCGAGCGCCCCGTCGCAGCTCGTTGGTTTATGTTTTGAGCACCGGCAGCAAGTCGGCGGCACGTTCCATCGTCAACCACGTTCACACCGCTTTTTTCGATCTGAACCATCTGGCGGCCGGACCCGAAGCTCTGCAGTTTGTGTCGCTATTCGACGATTCGCTCGACATTTGGAGTGACGAGGACTTCAGGCTCGCCGAACAACTCTCAACCGTTGCCCATTGGTCGCAGCCCGACGTATTCGCCAAGGTACTCAACGCCGCATGACCGTCGGTCGTTCTTTTTTTCAATACAGGCGCCACTACGCCGCCGCTTCCGCCGCCTTCGGCGGCACGGGCGGTTTTTTGGGATCGTGGCGGCGCAGGTACATCTGCTGGAAGATCGTCAGGATGTTGTTGACGAGCCAGTAAAGCACAAGCCCAGCGGGGAAGGAGAGGAACATGACCGTGAAAATGACGGGCATCGCCAGCATGATCTTCTGCTGCATCGGGTCCGCGGACGTCGGCGTCAGGAGCTGCGTCACCAGCATGGTGACCCCCATGATGATCGGCAGCACGTAGAACGGATCGGGCGCGGACAGGTCGTGGATCCACAACACGAACGGCGAATGGCGAAGCTCGATCGTGCCGTACAGCGCTCGGTAGAACGCGAGGAAGATCGGAAGCTGGATCAGAAGCGGAATGCAGCCGGCGGCCGGGTTGATCTTGTGCACCTTGTAGAGATTCATCATCTCCGCGTTCAGCTTCTCGCGATTGTCCTTGTATTTTTCGCGCAGCGCCGCCATCTCCGGCTGAAGCGACGACATTTCCTTCATCGACTTGTACGACTTCTGCGTCAGCGGCAAGAGCAACGTCTTGATGATGAATGTCACGATGATGATCGCCACGCCCCAGTTGCCCGTCCAGCGATGGAACGCCTGCAAGACGCGCACGAGAATCTTGGAGATCGCCGTGAACCATCCGAAATCGAGCGCCTGATCGAAGCTGTGCCCCGCGGCGAAAAGCGGCTCCTCGGATTTCGGCCCGAAATAGCCCGTGAACTCGAAGCTCGCCGTACCACCCGCCGGGATCGTCGCCTCCGGCATGGTGATGACCGACGGCACCGGCTCGCCGGCGTTTTTCGGCGCGAGCGCCTGCGCTTGCGTGTTTTCGCTGACCGACGGCGCGATCGCTGAAAGGAAATACGTGCTCTCAAACCCGGCCCAGATGACGCGGCTCGGATACGTCGTGCCCGGCGCCTTTTCCATCGGCTCGCGCTCGAGATCGCCGCCGACAAACGCCAGGTGCGACACGATGTTCAGGTTCGGTGAAAAAAGCCCACCCTTGGCGACGACCATCTCGTGATAGTCGGTGATCGAAAGCCGGCCTTGCGCGCCCGCGTCCGCCGGCGCCGTGACGGTGACGGTCAGCGTGAGCTTGTAGTTGTTCGGGCTCGCCTCATACAGCTTCGCGACGTGGAATCCGTTGGCGCCCGTTCGCGCGAAGGTGACGCTCAACTCGCCCTTGTCGACAATCTCGTAGTTCTCAAAGCCTGACATCGCGGGCCCCGAGCCGACCCAATACGTCGCCATCGGATAGAGGCCCGATCCGGGCATTGAAACCATCTCCACGGGCTGCCCGTCGTCGCCGGCCTTGTCCATGAACTTTTTCAGGCGGAACGAACGCACACGTCCGCCGACGTTCGTCAATTCGGCACGGAAATCCTCCGTCTCGATGACGACCGGCGGCAACACGCCGACTGACGGCGCCGTCGCCGCGGGCGCCGCATCGCCGTCCGCGGTCGATTCGGGCGGTGCGGCGGCGATCGCCTCCGGTGTCGCGGTGGGTGTCGCGGCGCCCGGAGCGGCGACGACCTCGGCGTCGGTGACCGGGCCCGCGTCGACCGGCTCTTCGGGCTTTTCGGGCTTGGGCGCGAACGTCTGCCACGCGAAGAGAATGACGAAAATCAGCACCATGCCGATGATGAAATCGCGGTCCATGATCCCTCTACGCGGTCGGCGGGAAGTCCGCGCCGTGCCCGCCGCCGGGACGGCAGCGCGTAAGGCGGCGAAGCGATAGTCCGAGCGCGCGGAAAAACGGCAGCGTGCGGAAGCATTCCGCGGCGTATTCCGAGCACGTCGGCGTGAAACGGCACGCGGGCGGCAAAAACGGAGAGACGAGTCGTTTATACATCGTCAGAACGGCGAGCGCGGCGAGGGCGAGCGGGCTTTTGCGCGCGATCGAAGGGCTGGCTGCGCAAGAAGCGGTCAAAACACGACTCCACGTCTATTAGGACGGCGCACGCGGCCGCGTCGCGGATCACGATCACGACGTCGTACCCCGGGGCGATCTCGCTTCGCCTGCGGCGGAAGCACTCGCGGACAAGCCGCTTGGCGCGATTGCGGCGAACCGAATCGCCCGATTGCCTGGCCGCCGTGATCCCGAGACGCACCGTCCCGGGTTTACCTCGATCGACCTGAAAAACCAGCGGGCCCGCCACGATGCGCCGTCCGCGCCGGCCGACGCGGCGAAAATCGCCGCGATTGAGCAGACGCGACGACTTCGGAAACGCGAACGAGCGCGGCTCGCCGCCGCTCATCGCTTACTTCGTCGTGTACGACGGCGCGAGCCGCTTGCGTCCACGCCGGCGGCGCCGCTTCAGCACATCGCGGCCCCAGCGCGTGCTCATGCGCTTGCGGAATCCGTGCGTACGGACCTTCGTAAGGTTGCCGGGCTGATACGTGCGCTTCATGGCTCTTCCCTCTTCGCAAGTCGGCGCGCCGGGCACGCCAAAAAACGGCCGTCGCGCGACCTGTCGCACAAGGCTCGTCGTGGGTTTCGCGTGGTCGAATCGGCTGCGGGCGGCCCGCCCGCGATCGCCTCGGCCTCGTATTGCAGAAAATCGCGCGATTTTCCGCGCGTTTTCGACGATTACCCCGCTGGCCCGCCGGTCCCCCGTCGGGGTGCGTTTATGTAATGGAAGCGCCGTTGGATGTCAACGCCGGATCAGGCGTCGAGGATTTGGACATCCATCGCCGCCGCGGCGCGGCGAAGCTGTTTGTCGAGGGTGGCGATCGGCAACGACAGTTGCATCGACAGATGCAAGTACGACGCGTCGTAGACGCTCAATCCCCGTTCGCGCGCGATCGTCGCGACATCGCCAAAAACGTCGTGCGGAAACATCGGCGCAATCTCGATATTCAGGCTGCGCACGTCCCAGGCGATCCTCATGGAATCGGCACGCGAGAGGCGCTTGCGACGTTCGGCGCTGAGGAGCGTATTCGAAAACTCAAGCGGCCAAACCGGCGGGACTATAGCGGATTCGTTTCGAAGGCGCTGCATCACCTTGTTCGCGTACGCGAACGTTTGCTCCTCGAAAAACCACGCGATAGCGACGGAGTTATCAAGGACAAAACTCGCGGCCATTTAGTCGCGACCTTCCGCTGCGAGTTCCTTGACGTTCAGCCCTTTAAGTGAGTGGGTTTTTCGAAATTCCAAAATGTCGGCGACAACCTCGTCGAAGGAGCGTTCCGTGCGTTGCTCCACCGGCGCCAGCGTCGCGACCTCCGTCCCGTGGACCGTGATGACGAACCTCTCGCCTTCTTTCACCGCTCGAAGCAATTTGGAGAAATGCGTTTTCGCATCGTAAGCACTGACGGTTTTCATGGCGATCCCCCAAACCAGTCTAAGACTAGTCTATCTATTGAGCAGAATTAAGTCAAAAATCCCGCTTTCGTGACGAGGCTGCAATCCGCCCTACTGGCATGCGGCGATCTCGTCGGATCGCTCTTTCTTTGGAACCGGGACCATTTCCACGATGCCCCGGCCGTCACGCGTAATGACAACGCGCACACCGCTCTCGACCTCTGCAATGACGGCGGCGACGTTCAACATAAGCTCCTCGACCGTGATTCGTTTTCGTTTCCATTTGCACAGCGCCGTCCCCCCTCATTCAAACCGCGCGATCAGCCCGTAGTGATCCGAAAGTTCGTCGTACGGCGGCGCGTTCAGGATTTTCGAATCGACGAGCGTCACGCCGTCGTAAAAAATCCAGTCGAGCGTGCCGTTGGCGAGCCAAACGTCGTTGGGGTGCGTCACGCGGTCCCAATGCGGAATGGCGGCGTGCGCGTCCTGCCAGCCGGCTTCGAGGATCAGGGTGATCGCCGGTTCGGCCGTCAGCAGAAAATACAGCCCCGTGTTCAGGTCGCCGCCCCAGATCGTCGGCCCGTCGAAGCCGCCAAGCAGCGCCATCGATTCCTCGGCCTGCGCCTGGTGCCCCTGGAAGTAGTAGAGCACCTTGCTCATGTGGTGCGCCGATTCGAACTGCACCACGCGGTCGCCGAAATCGACCTCGGCCTGGATCGCGATGCGCCCGCCGAGCCGCGGCTCGCCCGCGTCCATCGACCAGAGCTCGAAATCCGTGTGCCGCAACTGTCGCTGCGCGACGATCGGATAGCGCGACAAAATCGCATTGCCGTGCTCGCCGCGATTCTGGTTCAGCTCCACAAACTCGACCGCGTACACGTAATCCATGGCCAGCGCCTCGGCCAGCTCGCGCGCGATGTGGCGATCGCTCGTGCGCGTGCAGTAGCGGTCGACCTCCTGCACGAGCAGCACATCCGCCTCGGATAGTTCCGGGTCATTCGTGAACGCGTCGATAAGATCGTCGATGTGCAGGCCGCGTTCGATGTTCCAGTCCACAACCGTGATCTCATCGGGCGGCGCGGGATCGGCATTGAACGTGCCTTTCTCGATGAGGCAATGGATGTTGACCGGATCGGCGAGATCCTCCGGGTTCTGATCCCACTCCACGCAAAGCGGCGACAGGTAATCGGTCGTGAAATCCGTCTCGCCGATGTCGTCGTCGCCCGTATCGTCGTCGCCCGAATCGTCGTCGGCCGCGTCGTCATCGCCGGTATCATCGTCGTCCGAGTCGTCGTCGGCGTCGTCATCCACGTCGTCATCCGCCGTATCGTCATCGCCGCCGGCGGTATCATCGTCGTCGCTGTCGTCATCAACCCCGTCATCGTCGATCGCGTCGTCATCGTCGTCGTCGTCGTCATCGCCGCACGAACAGCCGGCGAGCGCGAACGCGGCGAAAAGCACAGTCAACAGCCCCGCGAAGGTCCAGATTCGATTTTTCACGATCATGCCCTCCCACGAACGCGTTGCAGAATACCCCCGGCGCGCGCCCCGCGCCACGGCGCGCATTGCGCGTTGGGCGCATCGGTGGCATGTTGACCGCTCGTTCAAACGGGGGAAAGTGATGCCGATTCGTGGCGTTTTGATGGCGCTGGCGTGCGTCGCGGCGTGCGTGTTTTTGTGCGTTGGCGGTTCCGCGCGGGCGGAGGTGTTTCTGGATCAGCCGCCAAGCCACCTGAATACCGATGCCTACACCTGCCAGGACTACGACCAGTTCACCGATTCGATGGACACGTTCATCGCCGACGACTTCGCCGTACCCGCCGGCCAGGTTTGGCGCATCGACGAGGTCGTGCTCTACGGCGACGGATGGCACGGCCTGTCGTCTCTCGAGGACGCGGACTCGGTGAGCTGCCACATCTACAACAACGCGTCCTTCGGCGGGTCGCGACCCGCCGGCTATCCCACCGGATTCAGCGCGGGCATCTGGCACGAGACGTGGCCGATCGACAACGTGCACGTCACGATTCTCGACGCCTTCGACGTGCGTTTCGAACCGGACGCCCCGCCGGTTCTCGGTCGCGGGACGTACTGGATGGTCTGCTACCCGACGCTGAGTTACATCGACCACGGCGCGTGGGGTATGCGCGTCACGGAAAACGCGCACGGCGAGGAATCGAAGATCACGAACCCGGGCGGCGGAACGGGCTACCTGCCGATCTCCTGGGGCGATCTCGACAACTACTTCGACATCGACCAGACCGACGTGGCCTGGCGCCTTTCCGGCGCCGTGATCCTGCCGACCACCACCACCACGACGCACGGCTCCACCACGACGACGCATGGTACGACCACAACGACGCACGGCTCGACCACCACGACGCACGTCACGACGACGACCGGCGCGGGCACGACGACGACGACCGATGGCGGGGACGACGATGACGCGACCGACGACGACGCGGATGACGACACATCTCTCGACGACGACACCGACGACGATTTCGATGACGACCTGGATGACGACGACTCCGCCTTCGACGACGACGCGTTCGACGACGGCAGCGATGACGACGACGCGGACGATGACTCCGACGGGGACGACGATTCCGCCAACGCGGACGATTTCGCGAAGGACGACGATGATGACGACGACGACGGAGGCGGCTGCGGGTTCGCGTGCGCGTGAGGAACCGTTTTTTACCGCGAAGACGCAATGAGCTCGCAAAGACGCAAAGCGAAGAGAATTCCTTTGCGTTCTTTGCGTTCCCCTTTGCGCCTTTGCGGTAAAATCAGAACCGCGCTTTCAGAAACGCGATCGGCGGATGCAACGCCGGGAACATGTCGTAGAACCACTGGAACGCGAAGATCGCGACGACGACGGACAGCACGCCGCCCACGAGCGCGGGGATCTTCGTCGATTCGTCCATGCGGAACACCTTCACGATGATCGGGTCCGTGATCGTACGCACGACAAGCGTTATGCCCGCGAAGATCACCACCGCGATGACGAGCATGAACACGAGCGTCATCCACATCCAGAGATTCGGGAAAAAATCGTATTTGAAAAACCCGACGATCTTCCCAACGAAGCCGACGACCTCCTCCTTCGCCGCGCCGGCCATCTCCGCGGTGTCCTGCGGCAGCGCCTCGGACGCCTTGCCCGCCGCGCCCTTCGCGGCCTCTTTCGCGGCCGGGCTCGTCGCCGCGTCGATCGCGCTTTTCGCGGCCGGGCTCGTTGCGGCGTCAATCGCCCCCTCCACGGCGGGTGATTCGGCGGCGCGCGCCGCATCCTCCGGCGTCGGAGTCGCCGTGGATTCGGCCATCTGCTGCACAAAAATCAGGGCGGAATAAAGCGCGTTCGTCATCGCCAAACCCTCGTGGAAAATTTCGAGCGGCCGGATCGTATCGCGGCGGATGAGCGGTGGCAAACCAAAAACCGTTTTGCGCGTATGCCATATGAATTGCGGTCATTTCGACCGGCGCACGCGCGGAAAGCCGCGCGCGTGCGTAGCGGAGAAATGCCCTGTGGGAATTGTTTCAGGAGAGTCACTATTCCGTTTCCGTTCGCGCACTCCCGGCTGATTTTTCACTTTCACCAGGAGGCCACGGTGCGCTAGAATCCCGAACCTTGGACAGCGAGGTGCGCGAATCGACGTGAAACCCCAAGGACAAAGGACGCAAGGCCCCTTGTCGTGACGCACCTTTTTCCCGTGCGGATGCCCGGCTACAGGAGCGATCGATGAGGAAGTTATTTGTCTTGGCGCTCGCAACGACGCTCTTCGCGGCCATTAGCCTCCTGGTTTCGTGCGGTGACGATGACGATGATTCGAATGCTGACGATGACGCCAACAACGAAAACCGCGATGACGATACCGCTGACGATAATCATGACGACGACGGCGAAGTGGGAAACCAGGACGACGATACCGGCAACGGCGATGACGGGGACGACGACATTCTTTTCGACGACTTGACCTGGCAAGACCCGCCGCCTGATGAATGGTTCACGTGGGAACAAGCAATTGAATACTGCGAAAATTTGAGCTTCGACGGTTACGACGATTGGCGTCTGCCATCGATTAGCGAATTGCGCACACTGATTCGCGGTTGCGACGCGACCGAGTTGGACGGCGATTGTGGCGTGCGCGATGATTGCGCGGAATTGGATTGTTGGAACGATCCGTGCCAAGGATGCCCTTACTTTGAAGGCCCAGGGCAAGGAGGAGCTTACTGGCCGGAAGAAATGACAGGAGAGGCAGCCGCGCTCTGGTCGTCGTCGCCAGTGACGGACGACGAATCCCTTGCATGGTATGTCTCGTTTAACTACGGCTTTGTCTATAGCGGCTACATCGACTACGAAAACGGCGACGTGCGTTGCGTGCGCACGGCCGAAGACGCTTGATTGTTGGAAAAATTGAAAAATGTTCGGAGAAATTGAGTCCGATATTTTTCGTCGTGAATATCGCGCGCAATTTGAAACCCTTCCGCGCGCAACGAGTCCTTCGTTGTAATCGACGATTCAAATCTCTTGATCCTCTGTTGCGGACCGTCAGCGGTCAGCATCAAACAAACACCGCCGCCTCCTTCGCCGCGCCCCTCATCCGTGCTAACAAGGACCCGCATCGATCGGCACGGCGACGGAACCGCCACATGCTAAAGGGGTCCAAGATAGCGAACGGAGAGCGCGATCGGAGACGGCGTTGACGGTCCGTCCCGACGATCCCGACCGGGACGTTCTCAGCCGTTTTCGAACTCATTGTGACGTCTTATTTTCCGAACAGCCCGGACTCTCGCAGGGTGCGGCTCACGGCGCGAAAGACGTTCTCATACGGCGGCAGGTCGATCATCTGAGCCGACAACCTCGCGGACCAGAGCTTCCGCAGGCGCGCCTCTTTCTCCCGAAAATCCGCCTGTAGCGTTCGCATGGCACGACCGCGGAAAACGATCTTCCGTTCGATATCAGGACGAAGTTCCGTCAGATCGACGTGTCCATTTGTCGTCAGGAACCAGGCATCGTACAGATCGCGCGGCTCGTTACGGGCACGGTCGGAGAGCGCCACGATTTTTTCCGCGGCAATTTCTTCCAGCGAATACACGCGAACGACGGCATCCGTGGGCAGATCCGAATATTCCTCGTAACCGCGAAGCACCGGGCGATCCAGAAGCGACCGCACCAACTCTTCGCGGATCGTGATATCGACCTTGACCTCTTTGGGAGCCGTCCCGGAAAGTGGACCCTCGTACGCAAGATAGAACGTCTGGCTGTTGGCATGCTGCTTTCGATCCGCGCGCGAAAAACGAAAGGAAATCCCGGAGGCGCGGTGCGTTTCGCGGTATGCGGCTTCCATTTTAGCGAGGATCGATTCGAGGGAAGATTCCTCGACAAGTGTAAAGTCGAGGTCTTCCGAAAACCGATAATCGCCAAACCAGCAACGCTTAAGCGCGGTCCCGCCTTTGAATGCAAGGCCCTCCCGCAGGTTCGTGCGCGACAGACCGAACAGGAACCACGCCAGGCAATAGTCGCGTTCGAGCACGGATTCGGGGATGCGGCGGCCGCCGCCCCGAGCCAATCGATTGGACAGGAGCGAAAGATTGCGTTGCGGAATCATGGATCAGGTTCTCGTCACGGCTTCGAGTTCCTCCGGTGATACGTTCAACCGCAATCTCCATCGCGACAGGTGGCGTCCCTCGTCGGGAAGCAACGGATCGAGGACCTCGTATGCATTAGTTAAACGCTTTTGCAGGCGACCGACTTCGTTCGGTTTCATCATTTCGAAGAATTCCAGCAGGAAACCGAGCCTGCGGATCACCGCCCCCGACTTGAACCGGACGGCATAATCGACGAGCTTGCGCGTGTCGAAGTCACCCCGACGCATGGCCATGCCTTTGGCCACTTCGGAAATTCCGCCGCAGCATTCCGGGCGAGCGAGCCCGTCGATCACGGTACGCTCAAGGTCGCTCACCCGAATCGTTTCGGTCTTTTCGATCCAATGCTCGACGATGCCGAAGAGCCTGGTTTTTGGGCAAAGCACGAAACGGAACTCCGTTCCGAGGATGTTGCGCGCGCGGATTCGCCTGGTCGCGCTGGTAAAGACAACCAGTTGCGGCTGCGTGGTCATTCGGTGGATTTCCATCGCCGAGGCGTGCGAGATGTAATAGCGCGAGTCCGCGGCCAGTTCCCGCGCCACGACGTAGGGGTTTCCCAGGTACTCGCGCTCCCGCCCCAGTTCGTAGGGAACGAGGATGAACAGGCCAGGCTTCAAGCGCGTGGCCACGCCTCGCGTCACGAGCGATGCCATGAAATTGCGGGCGGATTTGGGCGCAAGACCCGTGACGGCTTCCACGTCCACGAGCGTGAAAATCGTCCGGCCTCGCTCGTGCAATTCCGCGACGAGCCTCGCCGCCTGCGGTCCCAGCGTTTTTGGCCTATTGTTAGCTTTTATGTTCATAATGTCTATTTCTAATGGGCATTTTGCTCCATAAAGCTAATTTGTCAAGAAGAATCAAACACGTCCGCATGTCGTTGTCGTGGGGATAGTCGCTCCAGGG